>WJKD01000087.1 GCA_014729315.1 Promethearchaeota archaeon
ATTCAGATTCGCCTGCCAGTTGAAAGCCAATCCAAAAGAATAAATTTCAATAGATCGCATTATTCCAATTCCACACTGTGGATATTTATGAGATGATGCATCTTCTTCATATAAAGATAATTCGATCTTGATCAAATCATGCCTATGGTCATTCGGATTATCGTTTAATGCTTTTCGATCACATATTTTGCAATTATAGTCTATTGCTATATTTCGCGGTTTAGATTTTAATATCTGACGAGCTAACAGATTCTAAACGAATGGGTTTAGTATTTTCCGGTGTAAATTGAGTAGTAGATTTCCATGATCGTATTCAAAGAACAAGCAGAAATCTGATTATTGGAGTAGGTAAAACCTTTTAATTTAATTTAAAAAACAAATCGAAAAATGTCAACAAAAATATTAGCGAATGCTATTTTTTTGCTTTTTCTTAAATTGCTGAAAAGCGACTCAAAATTGATGATCATAGTTTTGAATGATTTGAGATAATCGATAATTTTGTGGACATAATGAAGTCTTGGCTTTAAGATCCATTTTACAGGTTTTTAGCTAAACAGTGAAAATACCAAAAAGAAAACTAAATTTGCTAAGACTCTACAATTTTTAAATTTAACTTTTTACTAAGCTTTTGAGCGTCCGACTCTAAATTATTCTCACCAGTGACTTTTCTGATCATCTCGCAAAGCGGAAATCCTACAACTGCCATTATATACATTGCATTGCCTAACCGTTTTTCATCTATTTCATGATCTATCGTAGAAAGCCAAAATTCCCCAGCAAATTTAGAAAATTCTGTATACTTTTCCACTAATGATTGCATTTCAGATCGATTAATTTTATACATGTTTTGGGACTCGACCAATACTTTTTCCCTAAAACTCATTATAAAATCCATGATATTATGATTTGATCCCTCAGAATTAGCTTTGGTTAATTCCATGCCTAACAAGATTAACGTACCCTTCAGGTCGATATTTACATTCATCATAAGATCTATTAATTTATCTGATATATTTGATTCTGTATCTTTAATTGAGTCCATATTATTATCGATAGCACTTATATATTTTTCTTGCCCGGATAATATTGCAATTCTTCTTGCTTCTTTATAATTTTTAAGAGAACTCTCTCGGTCCTCCATCAATGAATACACATTTCCTAAATTGAAATAGCATAAAATATTAATTTCCTGCTCACGATAATTTCTATTTATCTCTAACGCCCTATTAAGCGAAGTAATTGCACTTTTATAATCCCCTTTGACTGCTGCTAAATTACCAAGGTTTATAAAGGATCGTGCTACACTGATCCAATTATCTAATAACATACTTAAATTTAATGACTTATTATAGTTTATTTTTGCTTCATCATAATTTTCAAGACCAAAATACGCTAGTCCTAAGCCACTATAACTATTAGCCTCACCATATATATCACCAACATTTGTACTCATTTTTAATGCAGCATTATAATACATTATAGCATTTTCATAATCTCCTAATTCATAATATGTATTTCCTAAATTATTTAAAGCTGCTACACCCTCTTCATAATTATCTGCTTCCTGACTAACCTTAAACGCTAGTTTATAATGATCAATAGCTTTCTCGTAATCTCCCCTAAAATAATAAGAATTACCTAAATTACTGTGGCTGTAAGCAATTCCATGTTTATAATCAGCATTTTTGCTCAATTCTAAAGATTTAATCGAATATTTAATAGCATTATCTATATCACCAATTCTTTTATAAGTATTAGATAAATTAATATAAATATTAGCTTCTTCGACTTTGTCATGTATATTAATTTTATTGTCAACAGGTTTCTTGAAGTAATGAATCGCATTATTAAATTTTGATATTTTGAGGAGTAATGATCCTGCTAAAAAATCACTCAAATGTCTCTTTCTATTAAATTGTTCAGCCCATTTATTAACATGAACATGCCAATCAGACTCTGTTTTAATATATTCATAATTAGATTTAATGTCATTTTGTAATGAAAACCAAAGTTGTTTTGTTACAGCATCTGTATTATATAGTAGCCTTTTTCCAAAGAATCCTTTGAAAGGATTATTATCCTCTTGAATCTGAATATCTTCACTTTTATTTAAGTCTGCGTGATCTACAAAAATTATTTCTTTTTTTTCGTTTTCTATTAAATTTAGAAGTGGATTAATGTCAAATACGTCCGAGCAACTATACCCCATAATCAATACTTTTTTGTGCTCTCCAGTCGAAAATATCTGATTTATTAGTTCCTTACTCCTATCGATGAGTATTTTATTAGTTACATGTCTCAAGGTAATTTTCATAGCCAGAGTGTTCTCGATACTTCCATGAATCTTATAAACTGATATATAACCTCTTTTATTC
>WJKD01000088.1 GCA_014729315.1 Promethearchaeota archaeon
AAATATGTGCGACCGCTCGTGCAAAAAAATTTTAAAATTAAATCAGAAGTTATTGAACATTTAGAGGGAGGAGAAAAAAGGCTAACATACGATTACGAGTTAAAAGGTCCTAAAGGTTTTCCGAAAGATTGCGGGTTAATTATTTTTGAATACGATGTTAATGTAGAAAAAAGGGAGAATTTAATTATGGAGGTTTCGAAAATGTTTAAAGAAAAAACGGAATACGAAATACAAAAAGATAAAATTCCCGGATTTGAGGATCTTAAATTTGAGGACGCAAGATTTGGTAAATATAACGGTTCAAATATCCATATTAAACTAAAATTTAAAAAAAAGTGGTGGAACGTCGGCTGTCAAACAGTTATACCGATTAAAAACAAAATATTCTTAATATTTGGAAATAAACAGAACTTACCATTATTAATGGATTCTATTCTAAAAGCCGAGAGCTTTCATCATATTTCGTAATTTTCCTAAATATTTTGATTAATATAAGAAATCTTAATTATTATATATAGAAGAGTAAATGTTACGACGAAATTTTTCGAACTTCTTCTTTAACGCTCTCGTAGAAATTGAGAACAGTTTTGTATCGATCCTCAGCCAACTTTTTTGATATTTCCAAATACATCAAATCTTTTAAGGATAAGATTTTGTTCTCTAAATGATCAATTACATTACGAATATCTCCGCCTTTCTGAACCGTAAATCCAATAGTCCTATACAATCCTATCCCCCCGATAGCGTCTAATTTGTCTGCGTCCGAAAGTACTTTTGCTTCTAAGGTATGTGGAAGGATTTGATTTGAAAAAGAATGGGCTCTTATTGAGTGAATTATATTTTCCAAATTATTAGCAGAAAGGTAGAATTTTTGCGATCTGAGAAATTCTTTTGCCTTTTCTGCTGAAATTTCAGCGGGATTTTTATTTTGATCGTCCTTTTCTTCGTCGACTCTCCCCACATCGTGCAATAGGGCTGCGATTTGGATAACAAATAAATCAGCATTCGCTCTTCTACCTAACATTTTTGAGAGTGCAACAACTCGTTCTACATGACCAAACCCATGGATATCGTTTAGAGTAGAGTTCCTTATGCTAAATTTCCTTACCTCTGAGAGTATATCTTCCTTCTTCATGATATTAGAACCTTGAATAATGCGTGAAATAATGTATGTTAATTCTTTATTTTTGCGTAATATAGGTGGACGCTTCCAAACCCTCCAACTTCTTTATCTATGTGTAAGAAACCGGAATTTTTAAACATCTTGTCCATGTTTCTGATAATATCTCCCTCTGATTCCCAAAATTTCGCCATCAGCGTGCCCAACCAATTTTGATTTTTAGGATAATTGACATCGACCATAATCAACCTCCCGTCTGACTTAAGCACTCTCCTTATCTCTGACATTGCTTTATAAGCCCGTGGATATCCCGTAAAAGCCATTGTATTTACGATCGAATCAAAATAATTATCCGGATATGGTAAAGATTCTACATCGGCTCTTCTGAGTTTTGCGGAGATATTGTTTTTCTCCAAATTTTTTCTGGCGATTTCAACCATTTTTTTATTATAGTCAATTCCGTATGTTTCAAATTGATCGGCATATTTAGTAAGTAAATAACCCGTACCAAAAGATAATTCTAAGATTCGAGGACCTTGAATGTAGGGTATTACTTTCTTTATCCATTGTTTCCAAAGCGGAAAAGCTTTAACGGCGATGTCATAGAGATGGGCATATTTAGAATAAGCCTCATCTAATATTCTAGTAAACTCCTTCTTGTTTTCTGGTTCTTTAGATAGTTTTTTATTACTCAATTCTCACACGGATAAGAAATAAATTTGAGAAGTGTAATGTTTCACAATTCTTATTTTATTAGAATCATATTTAACAAATATAGACATTCATTCTATGCGGTGATAAAAATAGCAGAAATAAACACAGACCTCAGTGGAGCCTATTTTTTAATGATTATTGGTGCCATTGGAATGATATGCGTGGTTTTGTATATCATAATTTCCATATTTCTTCATATGAGAAGAAAGAAACGGAAAAAATTAGAGGAAGAAGGAAAATCCAAGTAATTCATTTTCAGTTACGCATTAGTTTGACATATTATATAAATTTAAATTATAAAGTGAACAAAATTAATGAATGTAAGAGTAACCAATATCTACAATAATTTCGCATTAGAAAAAAAGGGTTTTAAAGCTGATTGGGGAAACTCATTTCTTATTGAAACGCCTGAGGAAAAAATACTCTACGATTGTGGATATAAAGGTGATATCTTATTAAATAATATGAAACTAGTGAAATGCCACCCTAACGATATTGATTTATTAATCTTTTCACACGGACATAACGATCACACTTACGGGCTCAAGAAATTGCTTTTCGAGAGAACAACAACCAACAAATTACCTATAATCGCTCATCCTGACGCACTTAAAAAAAAACGATTGCGATTTCCTGTAAACATTATTCTTGGGGAGAAAGAAATTGGCTTTCCGACCCTACTGGAAAATTTGAAAGCGAAAACTACGTTTCAGCTCTTAAGAGAACCGACTCAAATTCGACCATTCTTATCTACGGTTGGTGAGGTTAAAAAAAGACCGGAGA
>WJKD01000089.1 GCA_014729315.1 Promethearchaeota archaeon
GTTTAATATTAAATGGCTTCACCGTACATCCTTCGATGCGATACGGCAGGTAAAAATCCGGAATGTTAATAATCACCTTTTCCGGTTTCAATTTAATCTGATCGCTGACATCACCTCCTGAGATTCTGATGATTTGTTTGCAGATGAATTCAATAATCGGCTTATCATTAACGGAAAAATACACCTCCAATGTGTTTTTATCCGAATCCAATACCGGCTGAATCCCGATGTCAATTTCATCGGGCAAGATGAATTTAAGCACGAATTATTCTCCTTTTTTAATAAATAGCGTCTTGCTTTAAATTCTTATACCCAATATAATTTTATACTTGACTTTTTACGAAAATTTATTAAATTGCTATGGGCATTACTTGAGATACTTTCTTCATTGCGCTACATCCGACTATCTTTCTAAATCGCAGTATGGTGCAGGATAATGTTACTCTCGGACATTAATGGAATTAGTAGTTCCGAAGCTTTCTCCAATTTAGCTGCAAGCATTTAGTACAAATTCAATTATTAAATTAGGATAACAAATATGATTAAAAAATTAATCATATGTTACTCAGATGATGATCGGGAAATAGCACTTAAATTACGTGAGGATTTGAATAAATTAGATTTTGATATTTGGATTGCTCATGAGGATTTAAAGGGCTCTGTAATATTTGGGCAAACCATTATGGATGCAATTGATGAGGCTGATGGGTTAATACTTTTATGGTCTGCTGCAGCATCAAAATCAAAAGAAGTATTAGAAGAAGTACGTATTGCCCGCGTATTTCTCAAACCAATTTTTCCGATTTCGGCTGATGATATGAAAAGAATTCCGAAGCTACCAGAAGAGATTCGAGATCTGCAAGTAATACATGAAAATAATTTTGATTTAAGCATCATCGAATTAACAAAAAGACTTTTAGATCCTAAAAGGCGTAATATCAATTACTTGGAAATAGCGCAAAATGGGTATATACCAAAGCCTCCTAATCCATATTTTGTCGGAAGGAACGGCGAGCTAAAGGCGCTTTTCGTAGATACCTGGGGATTCCATGGGCAAAATAAAAAAGGAATACCTATTGCTATCTCAGGATTGGCTGGAATTGGAAAGACGCAATTATCAGTTGCATTTGCATATCGCTTTAATTTATTTTTTACCGATGGAGTTTTTTGGATTGACACACCAAACGGCATAGTTCAAGAATATGGAAAAATAGGTAAGCATTTGCGTACGACTAAATATCGTGATGAACGACCATCTGATTTTGCAGTTAGGGTTAAGGAAAAATTTAGTCTACTAAGTAATGCTTTATTGATTTTTGATAATGTTGTTAATTTCAATGAATTTCGTGAATGGTGCCCTGGCGGGAATAAAAGCTGCTCTGTTATTTTTACGACAAGGAAATCACCCCGTAGCTTTCCTGTGAGAGTTATAAATTTGCCTGAACTTGATGAAGAGTCTGCTTACAAGTTGATCATTTCACGTAGACCAGACAGTGATACAATCAACTCTGATGTGCAGCAGAAAAAAGCATTGCAAAAAATTTGCAATATAATGGGGAATCATCCATTAGCATTAGAATTATGTGCATCCTATTTACAATCCACTTTAATACAGCCAACTGATTTATTAGAAGATCTCCAAGGTGACCCATTGGAACTATTGGCTAACCAGCCACAATTTCAGGAATTTCTAGGTCAAGGAGATGCCAATGTTTTAGAAGTCCTAAAACGCAGTTACGAAAGTCTTGATACTAAATTGGTTGAACCATATTTTATGGTATTATCATGGTTTGGGCCTCACAGAATTACTGCAAACTTGATTAAAAATGCATACAGCAATCACCGAGAAGCTGCAAGTGCTCTAAGCGAATTGGCTGCTAATTCCCTAATACATATTGAATCTGATAACACCATTACTCTTCCCCCGCTCGTAGCTCAATTTGGGAAATCTTTGCAGAAATCAATTAGTGTACGCTACTACCAAAAGTTTATTGAAATAATTATTCATTATCTAAAGGAAAACAAAAAAAATTTACATAGCGATATTGTAGGCAAAGAAATACCGCATATAATTGAAGCAATAAACGTTTCTCGACAATTCGAACTATGGAATATTTCTATAGAACTTTATGGATACTATGTCGAAATCGTTACTGAAGTCGATAAGCAGATTGAAATACTTAAAGAAGTATTTAATATATTTGAAAAAAAATTTAGCGATCAAGAAAAAAAATTGCCTGGCTTCTATGTTAAACTTGGTAAAGCTCTTAGAACAAAAGGAATGATCACAGATGCTTTAGAGAAGTTTAGAAAGTCGGAAACGCTTTACAATAAATTTCCCGAAGTAGACCCAGCAGATGTCGCATCGCTACAATTTGAGCTCGGTGATGCTTATCTTGCGTTAGGCAAATACAAAGAAGCAAAAGAAAAACTTAATTCTGCACTAAAAACGGCATTAGAAAAGGCTCGCTTTGAAGTGAATACGCCAGAAGTAACCAGAATTAAACAAGCGATCGCCAGAAGGGCTCTTTTTCTTGGTAAATATGATGAGGCAGAAAAGAGCTTTAGTGATATCTTGGAACATAGAAGGCAATTTTTCAAATCCCATCCAAATAAAGAAACTAGCGCAGCAGTTGCTTCTTCTTATGCCGACTTAAGCAGAATTGACTTAGAGAGGGGTCATTTTGATGATGCAAATACAAATGTTAATATGGCTTTTGAAGCTATAAAAGATTTCTACACTGAAAATGATCCAGAATATATCAATTTGTTATTGCTCCTTGGTAACATTAATTTGCAGGACGGGAAATATCAATTATCAGAAAAGCATTTAGAAAGAGCTCAGCTTAATTTTTCAACAATATTTGGTAAGAATCATCCGAGTTACGCAAGAACATTAGTTTCTATAAGTGAATTAAATAGAAAGCTAGGAAATTTCAAAAAAGCTACTGATAATATTCATGAAGCGATTGATGTTTTTGAAAAAATTTATGGAGCTCACCATCCTTTCCTTGCTGAGGGACTTAATATTAAGGGTAAGATTCATGATCATTTATGTCAGTTTACGGAAGAAAAACAGGTATGGGAACGAGTGCTTGATATCCAGTCAAAAGCCTACGCAGCAAATCCCAATCACCCGGCATTGGCGATGACCCACTATGATTATGGCAGCCTTTTTCTGAAAACA
>WJKD01000090.1 GCA_014729315.1 Promethearchaeota archaeon
AGCGATACGCGGTCGAATCGATCTCCGGCACATCGCCGATACGGGTAACATAATAATTTTCATTGCTGGTGAAAAAGCCGGGGTAGCTTCCAATTCTGTTTCTCTTTTTGCTGCAATCAGCTAATATAAAGATGCCGGGAAGAATGAGAAGCATCATGAATATTTGCAATCTTTTCAAAATTCCTCCTTTCTATTAATTGAATGGTTTCAGAGTAATCAAAAATCGGATTTTATAGTAATTACTTAATTAATGAGTTCTCTTTTTCTCTATAGAGGGCAGATTTTCACACTGTAAGGTTTTAATTGTAGTTTCGTTTTTGCCTTTTTTTTGTTTAACCCTTATCCATTTAGGCTGCCGAACATAGTGTCTACCTGTCACATTGTCTAGAACTAGGCTAACTAATTGCTCTTTTAAAATAGTTGGCTTTTTATTTTTTAATCCCTCGAAAATTTCTTTTGATAATTCGTGCATTGGCGGATAGTGTGATAGTACAATCCGGTAATCAGCATTTGCGAGTAGAATAAAGTTTGCCTCTTTATTGCTGGCCTCAAAACCGCCATCAACCCCAATACAAATTGAAACAAGACCGTGGATATTAAATAAGTCAAGCAATGTTGGTAGAAATAAAGGTTCTGCTTTAAGCAATGGAAAACCTGTATAAATTTCTGCTGTATTTATGAGAAGTACTGATGAAAAAGATGTATTTACATCGCTGATTATTCTCTCAATTACATCGAAACACTCCTCAGAAGCTAATTGCCCTATTCTGAAAGTAACAACCGTCACAACTGGTTTTTTATTAATGCCGTAATAAGTATGCCAAAATTTTGTTTGTTCCTCTTCAAATTTTATATCATTTATTTTTTCTAAATTTCTCCACTTCCTATTAAATTCGGTCCAGGCTATTCCTTTAAAGTTAAATTCACCCGTACCAGCAAAATTAAGAACTAGTAAATTGGTGTCTTTATTTTCAAAATGTCCCATTGCTATATTTAATCCAAGCGCCAATTTATGAGTTCCATTTGGTCCAACTATCGCAGTACATGAGTGTGGCATAACGTAGTTGTTGTCGAAAACTAAGCATAAATCTTTCTTTTCATTTTTCTGAGTATTATTGTCTATTATAAAATTCGGTTTATTTTTGGGGAGTGATTTCATTTTTACTCTCGCTTTAGATAATACATAATGGATCGAAGGATAGATAACCACACCATATTGCTCTGTTGGCACTTTCTCATTCTTTTGAGGTTTTGTGCGGATTTTATATAAATGTCTGCCCAGAGCTTGTCGTGTAACACGTGATTTAATTATTTCCAAATAATAAAGTAAATATCCAACATGCGAATTCTTTGTTAAACTAATAACAATATCTGATAAAAATCTAGTACATTCAAAAAATACCTGATCACCTCCCGTAGTAAATTCTAGATGTCTTTCTAAAGTTAAAATTCCGAGTATATGATAATTGTTGAAAAGTTTGAAGAGACGATATATCTCATTACGTTCCAGTGGGCGACCGCCTGCAAATGCCGTAATGCTATCTAATACAACTAAAATGAAAATATTTTCTTTAACATTTCTAGAAAGCTTAGTAAATACATGATTTAATTCTGAAAACCTTTGCTCAAAAACATCTGCTTCTTCTTTTCTGCTAAATGGTCTTAAAGACAATTTACAAAAATAAATTATGTTTTTCTTTTCTTCAAATTCAAAATCAAGAGAGGAAGTTCGGACATCCCGAAGATCCACATTTGGTTGTCCTTCCCACTCTTTCAAGCCAAAATTTGATGCAACACTATCAATTGATTGAAATGTCTGTTCTAAACTATAGTACAATACAATCCACTTTTGGTTTCTTGCGGCAGAATGTGCTATTTGCAATGCTAAAGTTGTTTTCCCTGTACCGGTTGTACCTTCGATAATTACAATTGGAATCTCCGATTTTGTTCGTTTCTGTCCTCGACCAATGAGGATACCACCACTTTCTTCATTTTCTTTGTCAAGCGATAATAAGTCATCTAAATGATCAATTCCAGTAGATAGGAAAACATTTTTGTTTGAGTTCATTCCATACCTCCTTGTTTGAATCCAAATTGTGAGAATAGTTTATTTTTTTCTATGCCGCTATTTAACTGGATTGAAATTTGATCATCCGGTAAAAATGTAACTTTTAATTCTGGAGTAACATAATTCATTCGTTCAATTATCCATTTGTCATAATCTGAAAGCGTTTGGCCAACCTCAGCTTCAAGCGAATGCCAGCTAAAAATAGTATATCCAAGACTACCCAATGAAAGATCAATTATAGCATTAAGCAACTTTTTTATTTTGGATTCTTGATTTATTCCATTCGGTTCAAGTATATCATTTAATAATGGGATTCTTATTTCACCTTTCTCATCTAATCTCAATTCCCTTAGCAGATTATTCTTATATTCGAAAAAGGCATCGTTTAAAATAATGTTTTGTTCTTCGAGAAATGGGGACCAATTTTTTAGTATATTGCAAATTTTCTTTCTGCTCCTATTTAATTCCTCGATTTCTTCCTGTGCGATAATGAATGTAGAATTTGCAGGTACATTAAAATTATTTATATTTTGCTGATCTTGAACATTGTTTCTTTCTTTCGCTAATTGCAATGATTTTGGAATATGTAGAACAATACATTTGCCCTTATGACAAAATTCGACATCTTCTATAAATCTTCGAAATCCTTTCACCAGGTAGATATTTTTTTCCTGCGTTATTCGCTTATATAGATATTCTTGAAGTGAGCGTTTCCAGCAATCTTCGGTTTCGTCGGCAATCCTTAAAATTGCGGATAGGAATGGTATTCTTAACGGGCCATAAGGTGTTAGAGACGCCATGTAGTAGTCATTAATATTAATTGTTTCATTTGTTAGCATCTTTTCTATAGGATCATCTACTCCATGAAAATAGGCGATGATTGCACAGAATAATGCAATTCTTTCATCCGGAAGTCCTAATTCTGCCCAGCACTCTTCGATGATTTCTTTGCTGTATAAATAATGTTCTTTATCTTTTATCAACTTTCCTATATCATGAAGAAAAATAGAACATAGCAAAAGAAATATCTCGCCAGCGCTAAAATCTTTTTTCATTGCATCAGGGATCAACGCATCTACATTTCTTTCAACGTTTATGAGATGCGTATAACCTTTATGCGAACCCTCATCAAAACTTAAGACTCCAACCCATTCTTCCAATCCTTTGTTTTTTATCATATTAAGCCTTGACGCTAATTCCGTTTCTTTTTCTTTTAGAATATCGCAAAATTTAAGTTTTGTTTCATAGTTTTTAAACATGGTTTTACCTCTCATTTATATCCTCATAAATCTTATTCTATCGAAATGCCGCAAAGAATTCTTATCACATATTATGTTTTATATCTAATTAATTCAAATTGATTTGTATAAATTAGCAATTTAAATTAAATCTATTGCAGAAGAGGTTGAATATTTCAATAATCAGTTTTAAAAGGATATTTTTCTCGAAGTTCAGCGTTTTTGAAGTTAGTCTCAATATTCGGGTTTGGATGGAATGTGCGCAATTGAAATCAAAGGGCAAAATCAACAATCAACGTAGCTTGGGTTTATAAGCATAGCATTTAAATTCAGGATCATTTCGCTGGTCGATTCGGTTCAGGATGCAGAGTATTTCTTTCTCCCGGATCATCATTAATACACGTGATACAATCTATAAAGAAATGAACGGAATAATAATCGCCACAATGCCCGTAAACAGCACCGCAAGCATGAACAACGTGTAGCGGGATTTATACGCATCGACTAATGATGCATCATAATATTTGTCGACGTTATTATCCTGATAAATTTTTAACAATCCCTGA
>WJKD01000091.1 GCA_014729315.1 Promethearchaeota archaeon
TTATATAATAGTGCATTAGAGGGCAAAATCAGACATACTATACTCCCGAAAAACATCGCTCCTTCAAAGAATTTCAGTGCAAAATTGTTGTTGGGAAAATCACTATTATTTATGCCAAACAGTTCAAGTTGTTTCTCTGTTACTGCCTTTTTCTTGCTATCGAAAGGAGGATTACCAATGACTAAATCAAATTTTTTACCTTTGTTATTAACTGCCCACTTGAAAAAGTTGTCTTTTTGAATATTTTCTTGCAAGTTGTTTAATTTTAAATTGTTCCATAGTTCTTTGGGCTCAAGTCTATCCAATAATGAAATCGTGAGACTAAATACCGTGATAAGTCTTGCTGTTGGATGGATGTCCACACCGTAGATATTATTGACCAGAATTCTCTGGCAAACTTTTTTATCTGGTAATATAAATTCGCTTTTTTCTTGAAAGTAGTTGATCGCCCACCACTGCAAAAGTCTTTTATAAGCCGCCACAAGAAATACACCGGAACCGCATGCCGGATCAAAAATCTTAAATTGCTCCTTCGAAAAATACTTTTGTGCTTTATTTAATGGCATAACTTCATCAATCAAGAAATTTACTAAAAATGGAGGAGTATACACAATTCCTTTTTCTCTTGGTAAGAAGTTCTCATAGATTGAACTAATGAGTTCTACCGGTAAATGATTGAAGCTATACTGTTCCCAAAGAAACAATTCCTTCGTGCGTATGTCAATATTTGCTCTCAAAAAATCAGCTATTAAATTTAAATTTGCCTCTTCAATTTCTTTTTTTTCAGTTTGGGATAAGTAAAATATATTTCCATTAAATTCGCGTGCTAATTCATCTAATACAGAAAGGAATTTTCCACCTTCTATGGCTTCAGCAAAATCAGTAACTTTCTCAGTTTTATAGATCTTCTCCAGAGCATGTCTACCATTTTCATCTTTTTTATCTTCCAAAAATTTAATCAATATACATATAATTAGGAGTTTATCAATACGTTCGGGTGCAATTGAAAGTTGATTCGTGCTTGAGTGTAGTTGTTTGCGTACTTCTATCAAATATTCAAGGAGTCTTTGAAATGGTGTATTAATTACACTTAATTTATTTCTGAAAAAATTGGGGTTTTTTATATTATCAAAGAAATCGTCCTGTTCCCAAAAAACCCCTTTTCCAAACACTAAAGCAGAGAAACGCTGATCTTCAAATTTTTCCAAAGTTTCATGTACTAAACATAGATTTTCTAAACTTAGTTTTTTTTCGATAGGATCAATAATGTCAGCAGGTTTGCGGGCATTAAATATATTGATAGTTGTATCAGAGACAATGAAATACACATCAATTTCACAAGCGCTCCAAATTTTTTTATGTATTTCTTTATGTTCTTTGCTATTTGTTTCAAGATTCTTATAATAAATATAAACCATTGGTTTTGAATGTGTTACTTCGCCTTCTTCGTAAAACCTCCGAAACAGTACAGCAGATGCATCGATTTTTTTTGCTTTTTCGTGGATATGATAAATTTCGTCAGGGTAGCTATTCTTGTCGGGGCGGTCACAAAAGACAAGTCCATTGGCAGTGGTAATATGGATTTTTGATAATACTTTTTTTAATCTATTCATTGGCCAGCAAATTTAATTCCTGAGATAGTTAATTTTTTATAATTAAAAGTTACTGAGCCAGTATAATTCTATACCAGTAAATATTACAGATAGAAATTTAAATCCTCTGGTTCTATAAGTTGCTGTATTTTGTTGTGAGCATCCATTCCTTATCTATAATATTAAAAATTTTTCAAAAATGCAATATCAATTTTAAAATAAATCGAAACCGCTATGGAATTGAACTGTTTAGTTAATTGTATTCGTAGGATCATTTTCGGAAAATATTCAAACGCGGAGAACGCTTTGATAAATTTAGAATTTCAATACCTACTATTTCTTCCTGATCATTGTAATCCAGAATGATTCCCGGAGAAACTTCATCGGATTCGAGCACCGGAGAATCATCCAGCGACAAATAAAGGGCGTCTGCCTCACGGTCTATTTTTAATTTGATATTTTGCCTTTTCCCGAGCATGTTGAGTCCATTTGAGTTTCATAATATGCAAATCATATTTTGTAAATATATTTGCTAATTTTTACAACTATAACAATATAATCATTCATTTCTCGAATGTCAATTAAATATTGCACACTATGTACTTCTGTATTTACAGCCGCTCCTTTGAATGGCTGAATTCGAGCCAATTGTCCTTCTTAAGAAGGATAAATGTTCACAAAAATGTCCTTCTATGCAAGGACTATTTTTCAAATTTTGGTATCTTAAATTTAGCTATCGCTTAAAATTTTTCCGGCATTTCGAAAATTTTGAATTTTGATTCTTTTGATTTGTTGTTCGATTTGACCATCATAAA
>WJKD01000092.1 GCA_014729315.1 Promethearchaeota archaeon
AAAGAAGATAATATATCGAAAAAAATGTGGTTTTCCGGTACCATTTGATCTCTGGTTCGATAACTTAAAAAGCTGGGACTTAAATAACGAGATATTTAAAACAGACGATATTAGCACTTTAAATGGTTGGAAAAAATTTATGGTAATTAACTTAAACACCTTCATAGAAGAATTCAACTGCTATAGAAACTAATTAATATCAGTACATTTTATTTTATATAATGAAAATAATCATTTTAGCCGCTGGAAAAGGGGAACGATTGTATCCTTTAACCAAGAACACGCCGAAACCTCTAATTGATTTAGGTAATGGGGAAACATTATTAGAAAGACAGTTACATTATTTATCAAATTCAAAAGTAATTAGCGAAGTTATTATTGTAATTGGATATCTACATAATCAAATTGAATCGAAACTCAAAACCTTTAACACACCATTAGCAATTAAAACTGTATACAATCCTTTTTATGAGATGTCTAATAATTTGATTACTTTATGGCTAAGTAAATACGAAATGAATGAAGATTTTTTAATAATTAATGGGGACAACATCGTAGCCAGCGATGTAATTAAAAATTTGATAGAACAAACAAACGACGGAATTTATGTGACTATCTGTTATAAGGATAATTATCGCGAAGAAGATATGAAAGTGACCCTCGACGAAGGTAAAAAGATTCTCAGAGTAAGTAAAGAAATTAAAAATGGAGATGCAGAATCAGTAGGACTTGTAAAAGTAGCTGGAGAACGCTATAGGACAATATATAGAAATGTCCTTGAAGAATTAGCAAGAAACAAGCATTATTTAAACAAATTCTGGCTTGAAACTTTTAATGCTCTAGCAAATAAGGGTGTAGAGATAAATTCCTTCGAAATAGATAAGGATAAATGGAGCGAAGTTGATTTTCACTTCGACTTAAAGGACATTAAAGAATTAATTAAAAAATTCAAGATATAGCTTAATTAAACTGAATTTTAACAAATTAATTGGATATTATAAAAAATTATTATAACGAATCGAATCTAATTATAGATCGATTAATATGCGTATAAAATCAATAACTTATTCTTTAATTTCGAGATTATTTTTAAAAATAAAAAATCTCTTCAGTCCAAAAATAGTACATCCAATGAATAAATTCTCTAATAAGAACTATGGAATTATTCGGAGACTTAAAAACTCTGAATATGAAGAATTAATTGATAATAGAGAATCGCTCATCAGAAAACTTATAGAAATCTATGGTATCCAAATAAAATATCCAATAAAAGTGAATCGCACGGCGAGTAAAATCAAAAAAATTCAAGAAAAGTTAAAAATTAATAAGATTTTCTATGATGAATCCTGCTTTGAGAGCTACGACGGATTAAAAATTCCTATTTATAAAATATATCCTCCAAACTATCATAGAGACGACATATATCCTACTATCGTATTATTTTCTGGACACGGACCCTCAAAACAAATAGCTTTTGACGAAGCATCGTATCAAAATGGAGCTGGAATACACCTCGCAAAAAAAGGGTTTCTGATTTATGTAATGGAAAACCGAGGCATGGGTAAATTATCTTATTTAGGTAATCATCTCAGAATTGACGCTGTAGCAAGAATTATTGGAGGAACTTGGTATGGAGAAATTATCACTGATGCGTTATGGTTAATTGAAAATCTCCTTAGAGAATCTGATGTGGATAATAATTATCTGGGAGTCGCAGGAGTTTCAACGGGGGGTGCATTAAGCATGTTTACAGCAGCTCTGAACGATCAAATAAAAGCAGCTTATATTCAAGGTTATTTAGGTTTATTTAAAAAGACATTCGGCATTCGTGCAAATCACTGTTTGTGTGGGCATATTCCAGGAATTTTAAAAGTTTGCGAGATGTCGGATATAGGGGCTCTCATTGCTCCTCGTCCAGCACTATATGTAAACGGATCTGCAGATATTTTTTACCAATCAGATGCAAAGGATGCTTTTAAGAGAATCCAAAGTTTTTACGAAAGGCAAGGGGCTCTCAAATCGGTTGAATTTAAATCCCCATTTGGAGTAAAACATGAATTTTCAGTTCAAATCGCTTCAGATTGGTTTTCAAATCTTTTTCATCCTAGCTTAAAATTATGAAAAATTCTTTTGAACCTTTCAATTAAAGAAATTTTTATTTTAAAAATCATCAAAATACGAATCACAAAAATCAAGCCGTTCAGGAATCCATTCGATAAAAAAATTTACATAATGATCTAAGTCATTCTCCCATTCCTGGCTTAATTTTGATGGATTCCATTTTTCGGTTTCGATTGGTAAAATGTCAATAATCTCATTGTAAATCTCATATACCATATCTAAAACTTTCTCTTCAGTCCATATAGAGTTTCTTAATTCAAACCATCGTTCTTTGCAATCAGCCATAAATTCACTATTTCCTATTAATCTGTTAAATAACTCGTTATCCTCTCGTATTACATTTTCTTGGTTATCATCAGAATCGTACATATGCCATGCAAATTGACCGAAACTTTTATCAAAATCCCAAGGAACAAGAAAATAATTACTTGGATTTGTATTTCTTACGATAAAATAGTTACAGTTCCAAAAGTCTTTATGCAGAATAAAAAAATTATAAATATAAAAATCAATAAGATTTAATTTATTAAATTTAGAATATATCCCGTGATTTGTGTTAAAAAATTCCTCGTCAGAACTGTTTGCAATAAATTTAATCATTTGTGAAAGTATCTCGTCCATAATTGATATGCCCTCATATTCATTGGGCCAATCTTGTTCCCATCTTATTGGTTCGTAATTTCTTAAGAAAATAGGCCCCCTAGCTTGAAAGATTAAACTTGAATCAAGACTGTTTTGAGGCTCGTCAAGACCATATAATCTTCTATCGTTGCGTTCACATAATAAAAATAGACCCTCATATTCTCCGTTTATAAACACATTTACATATTCCGATTCGGGTAGAATCGCTGTTGGATTAGTCGGATTTAAAGTATTCCAAAGTTCCATGGACATTTTTATTCTCATTCGGGGATAATCAGAATAAATTCCCATCAATAACCAATCGTCGTCTTCTCTCATTCCTAACAATGAAACGGATTTCGACAATTCTACGCGATATCCCTTTTTAGGGACAATTCTATTCCATCCTGTTCCCGAGCCTCTTATTTTAATTGATCCGTCAATAGAATCAACATTTTCTGACGCAACCTTGGATTTTAACTGAAACGAGCAATCAATAAAATCATCGTAATTTACTTCCTCATCCTCAAAAGTTAAATTTACTTGAGGATAGTCGAGGCTATAAACGGGAGAATATTTAATAAAATAATAATAAAAAATAGCCGAGGCTAATATTATACCTATTAGAAAGAAAATAATTAATTCTTTTTTATATCGCTTATTTCTGCTTTTATTCTTGAAATTTATTCTATTTTCCATATTAAAA
>WJKD01000093.1 GCA_014729315.1 Promethearchaeota archaeon
ATGTCGCATTTTCTCAAACCTTATAATTTGACCATCGAATCTTTGGTAAACACAACAGTCGATAACTTAGCAATATATGCCTTAAACCATTACACGGGTTTATACGACAAACTTGGAAATATCAATAATACCGCTGAAACCAATAATACATTCACTTTTAACCAATATTATCCACCATACTCGTACATAAATCAATCAACTAGCTTGTTAACCTTAAAAATAATCGGTGAAAATTCAACATACGATTCAGATTATGAACTCACTATCGATTCGCTTAGTTTTCAAGTGTTTAATTCAACCTATAGTATTATTAATCCTTCGACTTGGCCTGAATTCAAAGTTATTGGGATAATAAATAATCCCGTATTATACCGTACTGAACGATATAACTGGCTTGCGGGATATGAGGTCGGTCTCGATGTAACTGGGGCAGAAAATTCGATATATATAAACTACCAAAACGCCAGAAATTACGTCTACCCGATGTATAATGGCTCATTAAACAACGGAACAAACGACTTTATCACGACAGTATACATTCATTGCGACAGCGTTGACGACATTTCCAGCGTAAAAGGTCAATTACAAAATAATCTGGGACCTTATTATACAATTCCTGACCTTAAATCGGATACGATTGAATTCCGAAATTACGCCTTCGATTGGTATATTTGGCTCGAAGAAGGCTTTGACGACGAAGAAGTATTAGAGGAATTAACAGAGTTCATTGAGGATAACGGTTATGTAGTGCTCTTTGGATTTACGAATTCCTTTATAACATCAATATTCGAAAGTATGATCGATTTAATCACGATGATCATGAACGGAATACTGATTTTTGCGATCGTAATCTCTATGATTGGTCTCGCACTTCATTGTCTTCTTTCAACTATGGCAAGAAGACGCGAAATTGGAATGTTACGTTCCATTGGCCTCAGCAAAAAAGGTGTAGTACGGACGGTTTCCGGTGAAACATTGGTAGTTGCGCTGTTAGGCGCACTAATTGGAATTTTTGCAGGGATCTTAACAGGAACATTGATGGTCACAGCAGTTCCACAAACAAGTTTCTTAGCTGTAACTCTCGTAATTCCTTGGCTTACCATTGGAATCTTAGTGCTGGTAACTTTAGCAACGGCAATTGTGAGCTCTAGATATCCTTCTAAATGGGCAGCAAACATTAATATTATAGACGCAGTACGAACAAGATAAAAAAGGGTGATATAAATAAAAGCAAAGATATTTAAATCACGAGAAATAAAAGATAGAGAATATATAAGCGATGTGTTCAACGGAACTGCTTATCAAATCGATCCAGATTTAGTTTTAGAGGTAAAAGATCTGACAAAGACATATTCCTTGGGTGAATATACGGTGACTGCGTTAAAAAACGTGAATCTACAAATCAGAAAAGGCGAGTTCGTAGCTGTTGTAGGGCCTTCAGGATCGGGTAAAACAACCATGATCAATTGTCTTGGAGCGCTTGATTTTCCCGACTCAGGTCAAATCATCTACAATATTGATAGTCAAGGTGCTGGGCAAAACATAACGGAGATGAACGATAAACAGCACAAAGAAATAAGATTAAGGATGATTGGTTTTATATTCCAATTCTATAATCTTTTTCCCGTGTTGACGGCGTACGAGAACGTTGAACTCCCAGGTCTAATTGCGAAAAAAGATTCTGAAGATATCAAAGATAGAGTCGAAATGTTATTAGAATTAGTGGGATTAGGTCACAGAATGACGCATCTTCCCACTCAGATGTCGGGAGGCGAACAACAAAGAGTCACGGTTGCTCGATCGATGATTAATTCGCCTTTGATATTACTTGCTGACGAACCTACAGGAGAATTGGACACAGAAACGACGACGCAGATTATTAAAACTTTTTTAAAACTTAGAGACGAAGGGCAATCGATTTTGATGGTTACGCACAATGTACGAATTGCTGAAACAGCTGACAGAATTCTCACTCTTACCGATGGAGAAATTGTTGCTGAACATAAAGGAGGAAAAACTCTCGATGAAATCTGGGAAGATGATTTTGAAGGAGGTGCGGCACATTGAAGCTAAAAAGGAATACTACTGAAACGGATTTATCTACTAAACCGAAGATGAAACCTAAATCGGACTACAAGCTAGAAGACGGTAAAATGGTCGAAGTGTTTGATCTCTCGAAAATTTACGAAATGGGAGAGGTTGAAGTTAGAGCATTAGACGGAGTTAATCTAAAAGTTAAGAAAGGGGAATTTGTTTCAGTAATGGGACCTTCGGGTTCCGGAAAAACAACCTTACTTAATATGATTGGTGCTCTTGATAATCCTTCAACTGGGGCGGTTTATATTGACGGAATTAATATCGCACATATGGACGACGAAGAGCGAACTAAGATGAGATTGAAAAAAATAGGTTTTATTTTTCAATTCTATAATCTTGTTCCCGTTCTCAATGCTTACGAGAATGTTGAATTACCATTGGTCTTTGCTGAAATCCCAGAAAAGGAACGGAAAAGAAGAGTTGAGAAATTTATGGAGTTAGTTAACCTCGAAGATCGAATGGATCACCTTCCTGCAGAACTTTCTGGCGGCGAGCAACAAAGAGTTGCAATCGCTCGATCGCTTAGCAACGAACCTGCTTTGCTAATTGCTGACGAACCTACAGGTGAACTTGATACAAAAATGGGAAGCGAAATCGTCAACCTTCTTAGAGAACTGAATAGGGAACTTGATCAAACTATCATAATGGTTACGCACGATCCCGCCATAGGTAAACTTGCAGAAAGACTATGTAAGATGAGAGACGGTAAAATTATTGACGAAGTTATCTTATAAAAAATTTTATAATTAATTTTTATTTTTTTATTAATCCTCATTTTTTTGCTTATATTTATTTTAATTAGATTTGAATTAGACTATATCTCGAATTTAAATAATATTCATAAAATGAAATTTTGAGGTATTTTTTACTCTTTAATTAATCTATCTGCGAAACTATCTGGTAAGAAAAATCCCAAATAGTAATTGATCGAACTTAATATCAATAAAAGTCGAATTATAAAGACAAGAATTAGATTTTCCCAGCTGAATGAATCCATAGCGGCTCCGAAAGTGAAAAATATGAAAGCGATTAACAAGAACCGCCCTTTCCATCTTATCTTGGGATCTTCTGAGTTCATGCTCTTTTTTGCAAAAATAATACCGGTAGTAAAAGCAATCACAATCGCAAATATTGCAAAGTAAAAAGTTAAAGGGGTTCTTTGTATTATATTTGGGCTTATTTCCACCCCAACGAGCTCTGGATTAATAATTAAGAAGATGATTAAAAGAATTTCGTAGGGGATACAAATTACTGAGAAGGCAATCATTATCTGTGTTTTAAAATGAGGGTATACTAAAGTTGAAAAGGAATAAATCCAACAAAGAATAGCTATTGGAATGAACACATTAGCTAAAATTAAATACGTGAAGTTATCAAGTCCTAAGTTAAAAAACAATAGAAATATGAAGTTAAAGGTCGGCCACCACCAAGAAGCGCTGAGAAATATCCAAGATAATCCGAGGGTTAGGTACTGCTTTACTTTATAATGAAAATAATTCAAAGATATCTTGGTTCCGATAATAAATGAAATAACTACGAAGATAAAACTAAGGAAACCTCTTACTAATTCAACTTGAGTAAAATTTTGTAAAATCATGATTTTTTTTTGTTAATCTATAATTTAAATCAAATTATATGTAAAATATAGAAAGTATTTACAAACTTTAATTCTATTTTATTATAAAATCCATCCTTTAAAACAATTCATTTATCAATAGGTTTTATTGTATTATTTTAAAATTAGATTTTCTAGGAAATAAAGAAATAAAAAGAAAATAATGTGAATTTTTTTTACCGATTCAAATTTCTTTTTGCTAAGCGTTCGAAATTTTCATCTTCTAATTCTTCGTACATTTTTAATTCTTTCGACAAGAAATCTCTTAGCGCAATACGAATCGCTTCGGATCTGCTAGGATAGATTCCTAATTCGTTAAGAATCTGAATCGCAGATAGATACTTTTCTGGTAAATTTATAGTTATTATTTTCATGGAATTAAACCAATTTACATCAATTTTGAGATGCTTAACCTTAATTTACATAATTTGTCGGAAGGCTTATAAATTCGAAATATTAACGCTTTAATTATGTTTATGGATTAATCTCAGACGAATAGGAGATGTTAAAAGATTAATATAATAATTACAATTTTTCACTATCTTGTACAAACTGTGAATATAATAAATTCAAGGCTTAACAAAATTATTAAATGACTTTGATAAAAAGAAAGATTAATAAGGAGTTTGAAAAGATTTTATACGGATTATTAACGAAAACGAGGATTTGTATAATTCTGCGTGGCTTATTTCCTTTAGATCTTCCATTAAAATTAAAGAATAATCTTCCTCTCTTTTGATATAATTTTTTTCTCTAGTCTTATGTTCCTCGTCAAGAAATGTATCGATTTTTAAGTAATTTTTCTTAAGCTTTCCCGGGAATTGGGGCATCATGTTAAAGGTAAAAAGCAGATCGGGTTCTATTTCAGTTTTACCATTGATGACAAATAAAATATTAGGCTCCGTCATAGCGATAAATGATTCCAAAGAGTAGAAATAATCATCAATTTTGACAGTTAGTTTCTCGTCCTCGTCATTATTGCCCTCAATTGTGGAACAATCGCACACTTTTGGGATCAAAAACTTTTCCTTCCCTCGAAAAGCAATACTCATCTCGTTCTGACTTAGGTATTCTTTAAAAACTGGATCTTCCTTATCAATTATAAATTCGTCTTTTATTGGATCGCTTTTTACATATGCTATTAAGGCTCCAGGAGAAATCAAATTAATTTTTTGATAGTAGGTTTTTGTGACGGGATTATAGGGAAGATTGATGACATCCTTATTACCTCCTAATCCAATCTGGGCTAAAAGATTTGATGGGATCTGAGAGGTTAACGTAAATAGCAGATAAGAACGAAAATCTTCCAATTCAATGAAGTTGGTTAACCCCTTGAAGTAATCTTGAATTTTAGTTATATTTTCTTTAATCTTTTCTGACATAATTTTTCATTAGTTGTGGGTTTTTTGATATTACAATAATTAATCATTACATAAAATTATATTTTAGTGGGTCAAATTTGAAATATTACTTTCATAAAGATAAACATATTATTTTGAATTCATTTTAGGTAAGATTGTTCTTAAAGAAGTATACGGATACACATTTAATAAATTCGTCCAGAAAAAGAAAAAGATATTAAATAGTAAGGTCTAAGTCATTATTAAAAAGATAATCTTATAATAATAAAAAATAGGATAGCTATACTCGAAGAGGCGATTTATATGGGATTAGAATCTTTAACTCAATTAGAACTATCTCTTGGATTATTTACATTCATCTGGACCTTGATTTCGCTGCTCGTAGGTGTAAGAATTTTTAGTAAATATTTTTCTCAAAAACAAAAGGAATTATTAACAGTTGGGCTCGCTTGGATATTTTTAAGCTCTGCGTGGTGGGGGTCTGCTTTTTCATTTTTATCTATCATTATAAGCAACCAACCTTTAGATACTTTCTCTTTCTTATTCTTGGGAAATTTCTTTTTACCAATTGCGATATGTTGCTGGATTTATTCTTTTTGTAATCTTGGTTTTCCAAGTATTAAGAAAATTCTTTTACCCGTCTACTTAGTCATATGTGTAATATTTGACATTTTCCTCCTAGTTTTTCTCTTTACTGATCCGAGGATTGTTGGTTCTGTGGAGGGTAATTTCTATTCACAACCTAATCTATTCGCATTAGTCTTTCAATTGTTTGCAGCAGCAACTACAATAGTTACGGGATTAATTTTCTCAATAGATTCTATAAAATCAGACGACTCAAAAGTTAAATTAAAGGGAAAATTCTTGCTACTTGCTTTTGTTTCCTTTACGATAGGTGCTTTATTTGATGCGGCAATTCCATTAAACATAGTAAGTTTAGTAATAGTAAGGTTAATATTAATTTCAAGCGGTATTGAATATTATCTGGGTTTTTTAATGCCAGATAAATTAGCAAAAGCCCTATTAAAAAGCAAAACATAAAAATGCAAATTTTCCGAGAGGAATAAGAATAACCAAACCCATCTTAAATAACAATAATTATTTTCTTTTATTTTTCAAATAAATTTAACGGGTTTTAACATAATACTCTTCTTAAACTCAAATGTTAAATTTTATCTCGGTAGGTCTTACCTTGATTTTCATTAGTTCGCCTTGGTGGAGCTTGGCATTTTCTTTTCTAACTATAATACTCTTTAATTATGCATTTGATCCGGTTTTGTATTTATTTTTTATGAGCGCATTTATAGCTCCTGGATTATTCTGTTGGATATATTCTTTTGGAATACTTGTTTATCCAAAAACGAAGATTAGAATTATTATTCCTTATTTTATAATCTGCTTGATATATGAGAGCCTTTTGATATTCTTTCTGTTTACCAATCCAGACATAATTGCGGTATACGAGGGGAAATTCTCATATAGACGGACTTGGTTTAATATTGCATTCTTAGTATTTGTTATCGCAACGACCATTATTACGGGGGGCATTTTTGCGATAAAATCAATTTCTTCAGAGAATTCCATAGTGCGCTGGAAAGGAATCTTTTTCTCAAATGCTATTATATCGTTTGTGCTCGCATCGGTCTTAGATGTATTTAGTGTTGGGAATTCAGTCCTTCAAATTATAACCAAAATTATATTTATCGCCATTGGAATTGAATATTGTCTAGGATTTTTCCTTCCTAATAGATTAACTATAGCTCTAACCGGGGAAAAATCACTTGATTAACTAAATTTATTCATTTTATATTTTATCTTACTTTAATTAAGATTAAAAAGCTTTCTATCAATTAGAAAGTTAAATGATGGTAAAAAATTAATTTCCATTCCTATAGTCTTATAAAATATAATCTGGTGAGATTCATAAATAAAAAAGATTATCCCGGAACACTCTTCTTAGTTATTGGTAATTCAGGCTCGGGAAAGGATTCTATTATTGCCAAAGTTATAAAGAATTATCCTTCCAATTTAAAAACAGTGTATGCCGTTAGGAGATATATTACTAGACCGCCCTCTGAGACGGAAAAGAATATTTCAGTGACGGACGAGGAGTATGAAAAAATGATATTCGAAAATAAATTCGCGCTATATTGGCATAGCTACGGTTTAGATTACGGAGTTCCAATAGAAGTCGAGGATTGGCTTAAAAATGGACATCCGGTTCTCGTGAACGTTAGTAGAACCATCGTCCACACTGCTAGGGAGAAATATAAAAATGTTAAAGTCGTTTTTGTGGAGGTTCCGTTTGATAAAACAGTAGAAAGAATTAAAAAACGCGGCAGAGAAACGGGCGTTCTTCTGAGAGAACGTATCGAGAGAGCAAGAAAAAATCAAACATTTCCAACTGCAGACTTCGTGGTCGATAATTCTGGCGATTTAGAGGATGCAGTTGAGCAATTTTTAGATTATGTAATTGAAATCGTGACCAGAGACAAAAATTAGGTAATTTTTAGATAAAATTTTTTTAAAATGAAATCCTAAATTAAACATTACTAAGTTTGATGGCCCAGTTCGTATAGTGGTAAATAGTTATTCTATCCATAGAGTATTGGGGACTGTGAATCCCTAGAGGCGGGTTCGATAGGATTTGGAACTTCTCCTTTTTCTGAAACTCCCGCACTGGGCCCTATTCCTCTTTTTTATTAATCTAAAATTAAGTCGCGTTAAACTCGAAAAACAGTATAGATATTAGTTTTAGAGGTTTTCTTTTAAAAGAAGATAGATAGCTTCTTCAAATCCTAATCTCAAAAAACTACAAACTTAATATTTTTTCTAATATTTTCTATGATGATCTTGATTTTTATATGAAATAAAGTGGAGCATAAATAAATTGCTTGAAATCAACGAGGATAAACTGAGAGATTTACCGGGATGGGAAAAGGATGCTCCTGTACCCGTCTGTATGGGAGGAGACTACCGAGCACTAACTTTTTGTTGTAAACCCGGATATTCTTTAACTTTTGCCTTTAAATGTAGAAGAGATGAAATTTTAAAGGAACTCGGCATCAGCCCAAGTGAATTTATAAAAATCAAGGAAAAATTTTCTAAAGAGAACGACTGGGATTCTGATATTGTGTGTTTTGGGTCTATTTCGTATTGCTGCATGAGACGTGGAGGGTGTCCGAGAAGAGATTTAGCCCTACAGAAAAGATATCCAAATAAAACTAAAGATCAATTTATGAAAATTTACTTTCAAAAAAAAAAAGAACTTGCGAAAGTAATCTTGGATTGTGTTACTAATCCTCAAGCGAAAAAGAAAGTTGCACCTTATTTAAATCTGTTATGATCGCGCACTTAAATATACGCTTGAAAATATTTACTTATCTCACCACCTTCTTTTAAGACAAAAGACATTCGCTGGGGGGTCAAAAATATCCAAAATTCATATTCAATGCTTAACTTTTATTTAGTGTCATTAAT
>WJKD01000011.1 GCA_014729315.1 Promethearchaeota archaeon
AGTTTTAATATATTTAACCGTGCATCTTAATTCCCTTATTCTTAATTGTTTAATAAAATATGAATTGCTTTAAAAAGGTTTTATTTATAGAATTCAAAAATTATAAATAAAAAATCTTTTTCAACTAATAACCCAATCTAGTACTTTCATTTTTAAAAATGATTGTTCTAATCAGAGCTGGAATGAATTTGGTATAATTTTTGTAATATATTGATATTTAGCATTAAAAGATTTTCAATATTTAAAGATTTTGAAATTAAAACATTTAAATAATAGAAGTACTATACGATCTTATCAGAATTAACAAAAAATATTATAAATTTATCGGCGTCTGTAACAGAAATACGCTTAAATGCTTTACTTAAAGGTAGATTAGGGTTGACTGAACTAAAGTATAACAAATTTAAGGTATGTATCGTAGGCGATGGTGGCGTCGGCAAGACAACTTTGGTAAATAGATACTTAACGGGTGTTTTTCGAGGAGATTATAAATTAACCATTGGTGCCGATTTTTATGTAAAAAAGATAGAAATTGACGATCAACGCATCACCTTACAGATTTGGGATTTTGCCGGCGAAGATCGTTATAGATTCCTCTTACCTGCGTATGTCCAAGGTTCTTCGGGGGCAATTTTTATGTACGACATAACCCGATATTCAAGTTTTAACAATTTTGAGGAATGGATGAGTGTCTTTAAAGAAAGCTTTCATCGAAAAGAAATAGATGTTCCTATAATTATGGTAGGCGGAAAATTAGATTTAGAACACAATAGAGCTGTTTCAGTCGAAGATGCCAGAGAAGTAGCTGAACAGCATAATTTTAACGACTATATAGAGTGTTCTTCCAAAACGGGAGGAAATGTAGAGCATATTTTTGAAAAAATTTCTCGTCTAATGATGGAACAAGCGGAAGTTCAAGAATCTGAAGCTTAACTTAAGTGTGTATCA
The DNA here is from genome assembly GCA_014729315.1 of Promethearchaeota archaeon. The sequence goes on from WJKD01000011.1 coordinate 949, forward strand.
ACAAGGAAATTCACTTTTTAACTTTTCTATAAATTTTTTTAAGCTTAAGGTAACGAAGGAATTAAGGCAATAGTAGAAAGAATCGAGAAATTATTAGTTCAACAACTCCATATCTAAAAGTGTCAAAATTTTAAAAACCGATCTGAAGGCGTAGGTCATCAAAATCTCGCAATCTTCGTCGGAAAGATTTATGTCAAACGCTTTAATCAGTTTAATTAGCTCTTCAAATTTAGTTATTTTTTCCTTGATTAATTCTTTCTGAAATTTATGCGAGGCGTCCTCGTAAAATAAATCTAAAAATATCAACTCGTTATAGAGAAAATTCACCACTTCTTTGTTGTTTAACTCGTATAATTCCGTATCGTCATCGTGGACAGAATGAGAGTTATGCATTGCGTACATCACCTGAAAAGTATTAGCTTTAATTTAGAAAAGACCTTAATGTTATTTATTTTATTAAGAGACCAATTTTTATGGGATTGAGTAGGTAATATCCTCACTAATAAATGAGAAATAATAAAGCGAGTCGTATCTAAAGATTTAAATCCTTTATTATGTAGAATAATATTAAAAAGTAAGTAAAGCTAAATTTGAATTGAATAAAGGTAAATTTATATGGACACAATTACGTTAGTTTTAACGATTCTTCTCTTCGTTTACATCACAATAGTAAGCATCCATGTGGTATGGGTATCGCGAAAAATTGAGTGGCAAGTTAAATATTACTATTTTGGGATAGCGACATATATGATCCTCTTCGTGATTTCGCAAACTCTTTTCGTAATAAATGAATTGCTTGCAACTCCGGGATTTGGGAGCGTTCCGCAAAGATTTCTCTTGCTATACATTGTAGCAAACTTTATTGGACAATTGGCCATTTTTGGAATTATTCTCGTAGTCGAAAAGTATGTTTACAACAAACTCCATTACATTCCCTCAGTAATCGTGTTGATCACTGCCTTTTTGATTCTTTTTCTACCTCAAATCAATAATTTAAGTATGATAATCGTGTATATTCTTATTGGTGCGATTATCGGCGCACTCGTTCCTATCATCTATTTCGTAACTGGAATGAAATTAAGCGGAAAAGCGCGTAATAAGAGCTTTATAATCGGGTTTGGTTTATTGATATTTATTATAGGAATTCTTTTGAACACCTATTTCTTGTTGGAATTAGTTCAGATCCTGGCATACGTAGCTCCGATAATACAATTAGTGGGTATAGCAATCTTTCATTATGGATTTCTGATTTATTACCAAATCTACAAGTGAAGTAATATGAATCAACTTCCTCTTTCCTTCTGTTTTTAACCTTGAGGATCTCTTAATTGTAGGATAAATAATTAAGAAATTATTTTATCTGAAGAAATATTTAATTTATTCTTAATACTGAATAATCGAAAGAGAAATATTTGGCAAAACGAGAATATTTTACTCCTAATATAATAACAAAACTAATGTGTTCGATGTTTTAGTTTAACATAATGATTAAATCTTTTTAAATTAGAGAAAATCTTTTTTTTCTAGGTAATCAATAATACGATCAATGAATTTTTTACCCGTTTTTATTAAATCCAAAGCTTCTTTTTCTTCTATGATAGTGGATGTTCCATAATCACCAATAAGTCTTTTGTCGTATGCTCTATTTAATTGTCGACCCATCTCTTTTGGTAATAACTTGGTCTATATAAATTTCTCTCCAAATAAAGATATCAAACCACTGTGAGACTTAGGAGCTAAATCTATTGTTAATAATAAAGCTTCTGCACTAAAAAACATAGCATAATAAGTTCTCGAGACTGCGCTATCGTAATCCTTTGTGTTAAATAAAAGTTCAGAACTATCAATAAATCGATTGGCTTTCTTTATCAACTCATACAGTTCATCAACACTCAAATCGAAATACCTTCCTCTCTCAAATTTAAAATAAAGGGGCTTTTTCGGGAAAGAAAATCTTGTTCAGAAATCGGATGGATAGACAAAAGAGTCGAATATTTTAAGCTGAGATCGTAAGATAATTCAGTTATTCTGTCAATTTCTTTAAAGGGATTGATTTCTCCTTTCAAAATTACTGCAATATCAATATCAGAATCTTCCCTCTCCTCTCCTCTTGAGTAGGAACCGTATAATAGAATATCTACTAATCGGTCTCCGTATAGGTTTACGAGGCCACGCTGTAATTCTGATAATATTCTATTTAATTCCATATCCTAATGAAAATGAAGAATTATTTCTTATAAAAGTTTGAGTGTTATATATACCTTAGTTTAATTTTCAATTTCAATCTTTTTTAGAGCTTAACAAAGGAAGCAGTCAAAATAGACCCGAACTTCGTAAAAGCGTACCAATTTCTCGTCGATACCTACATACAACCTGGAGAAGCCCGACTCGCCGAAAAGTACGCAAAAAAGCTGGAGAAGGTCAAAGCTAACCTCAAACTAACCGCCGAGCAATATTCAAACATTGTTGAGTTTTTTCACCGCGCAGGATTCCCTGAATACGCCCAAAAAGCACTCGAAAAATGCTTAAGCAAAATTAAAACCGCCTTAGCGCTGAATCCTCACTTAACATCCGCTCGCCTCGTCAGCGCAGAAGCAAACCTTAAACTAAAGCGCTACCATCGCGCTCGCCGGGAACTGAATTTCTTAAATACACATATAATTCTAAAAACTGAACTAGAGAAATTTAACTCGTTGAAAACGGCTCTACACCAATATTCGTAAATGCGGACCTTTCTAAAACGAAGATTTTGGAATCTTTCTCATTTTTCTCACGTTAAAACCTTTAATTTTAAGATATTTTCAAAACTTTCGCAATAAAAACTTCTATCTCTACGAAGATACCTGATTTCAACGCCTTGCTACTTTTTGCCTAATTCGCATTTTTTCTTTTTTTTTTCTGGAGAGTCAAGTAAAATTATTATTTAGAAATTTTAGAATAAAGAAATCTCTCCAAGTATGTAGGATTTCTTACTGCTTAAATCAAAATTTCCAACAGAAGCTGCCTCGTCGTCTTTTTAATCGTTTTTTGCTATTAATCATGGATCTGTCAAACTCAAATAATAAATAAGTCTAATTAATTGACTGAAAACTAAGAATCATTTTTATTGTTTTCCTATCCATTATTCTTGCTACAAATTTGGTCTAAATTAATTCTATCTCAGCCTTTTTTCAATGATAATTTATGAGAAAATGGGAAAAAGTTCCCATCCTTTATAAGGTATTGTGACATTAATAACCCTTTTTTTACCAAACCCTAAATAGCGTGGTAAAAAATCGCAAGTAATTGATCAAAACCAAAAAAATGGCAATAATTTCGGTGAAAAATGTAGGTTTAAAGGATAAAAACACCCAACTCACATTTTTGACAAAATTACTCCGACATGCTGTTCGAAGCGACTATTTCGGAAGGAGTAGAGCGTAAACTCCGACAATAACCGCCAAGAGCAGAAATGGAACGAAATTCATTTCGTCGGAAAGGTAAATTATCTTTATATTTATCTAGATCCTTGTCTAGGAAAAGCTAAAAAAATCTAATCCCAAAATCATCCCTTAAAAACTTTTTCCAATTAAACTCTAAAGCACCTTAATTGAATTAGACCAAAGTGACAAACTCGCGGAGAATCAACCTCTATTGGGGTCTAACCGAGATCATACGGAATTACATAGTTCGCCTCTGGGATATACATTCTTTATAGTTCTATTTATTATTTTACGAAGTGTTTTATTAGCTTTCGTGTTATTGAGTTAACATGCGTGTTAATAGTTCTAAAAGTGCTAAAAAAGAGTATTACGTAATATGCTTTAATCTGAATAAATCAGCTAAAATTGCGAAGAAACTTGGAAAGACAAGAAATAAAAAGCAAGATACAAAATAGAATAATAAAAAATTAGAAAAATTTTTAAAATTCCTTAAGTAGTAAAGGTTCCAAAAGAAACAAACTCAGCGATTTATTCGATTAAAAATTATGGATTGACATTTCCAAAAGAAGAGTAGAAAAAGAATGTTTATTAACACCGTTTAAAATTAATGATAAAGACTCTATTGACAAACATTTTTGAATGTTAATGATACTTTTATAATAAGAGAAATATTAGAATATCACCTTAATTAGTTAATAAAAGGGAAGAACGAGATTTTAAAAAATAACCAGAAGAAGGAGGAGGAACGATATTTAACATATCTTAAACTCACGAGAGATTGGATTTGGGAAATAGATAAAAATGCAGTTTATACTTATTGTAGCCCACAAGTAAGAGATATTTTAGGATATGAATCAGAAGAGATAATAGGTATGAGTATGTTTGACTTAATGCCTATAGAGGAGTCAAAACGCATAGAAAGGACTTTTCGAGTTATAAAAATGTCGCAAGAACCAATTGTTAGATTAAAAAATGTGAATCGACATAAAGATGGACATTTAGTGCTTCTTGAGACAAATGGTGAACCTATTTTTAATGGAGAAGATAAATTTATAGGATACCGAGGTATTAATCGCAGTATTAAAGACTATAAGGGAATAAACCAGAAAAAAGAATTAAAAAAAATCGATGAAGTATTAGAAAATAGAGTCGGAACAAGAACAAAATATTTAAAAAAATCAGAAGAAATATATAGAGTATTATTTAATAAAGCAATCGATGGTATTCTCTTAGCTGATTCGGAAACTAAAAAATTTTATGCTGCTAATGAAGCGATTTGTAGAAAATTGGGTTATACTTCAGAGGAAATTAAAAATTTATCTGTAAAAGATATTCATCCCAAAGAGGATCTTTATCATATTCTTGAACAATTTAAAAAACTCTCAAAAGGGGAGATCGCTCTTGCGAGAAATATTCCGGTTAAAACAAAAAATGGGAATATCTTTTATGCTGATATAAGTTCAACAAAAATAGACTTAGATGGTAAAATCTTATTGATGGGAATTTTCAGAGATGTAACTAAACTTTACGAGGCTAAACAGAAATTAAAAGAATCTAAAGACAAATATCGTTTAATCTCTGAAAATGCTAATGACCTAATAGCGCTCGTGAATGAAAAATATGAGCATGAATATATAAATGAACAAACTTACACGAATGTTTTAGGGTATTCTAATAACGATTTTATAGGAAAGCAAAGACTAGATATAGTGCATCCTGACGACTTAAAACGGGGAGTGAACGCATATCGAAGTGGATTTTTAAATGGAAAGGGAACCGTTGAATTACGACTTAGACATAAAAAAGGACATTATCTCTGGTTTGAAATTAAAGGGAAAACATATCGAGATGCTAAAAGAAATGTAAGGGGGCTATTGATAAGTAGAAACATCACCAAACGTAAAGAAGTTGAATTTGCATTAAAAAAAGAAAAAGATTTATACAGAAATACTATAAACGGATTACCAGGAATGTTTTATCTTTTTGATGAACAAGGTAGATTTAAAATTTGGAACAAAAATTTTGAGATTTTTTCCGGTTATTCTTCACAGGAAATAAAAGAATTGGATCCTACTGATTTATTTAATGAGAATGAAAAAGAGCGAATTTCAAATAAAATTCAAGAAATTTTCTCTTTTGGAAAAGGCGACATAGAAGCAAATTTAATGTCAAAGGAAAAAATTCTAACACCATATTATTGGTATGGAAAGAAAATCATTATAGATGGTGAATCCCATATTGTGGGATTAGGATTCAATATTAAAGAAAGGAAAGAGGCGGAGAGAAAATTAATTAAATCTGAAGAAAACTTCCGGGAATTATTCAATTCTTCAACTGAAAGTATATTTATTCATGATATTAAAACTGGTGCTATTCTTAATGTAAATAAAAAAACATGTGATCTTTTTGGCTATACGAAGGGAGAATTAATATCGCTAAAGGTAGGAGAAATTAGCGAGGGAAAACCTCCTTATACCCAAAGAGAAGCATTAGAACTAATTAAGAAAGCTGTTAATGGATATCCGCAGCGATTTGAATGGAAAGCTAAAAGGAAAGATGGCTCTTTATTTTGGATTGAGGTAAATTTAAAACAAGTTAATCTAGGAGGAAATTTTTATATTTTAGCAACTTGTCGAGATACCACTAAGCGAAAGAAGGCCCAAAAGTTATTGAAAGAATCGGAAGATTTGTTTAGAAAAATAGCAGAACAGACTTTGATAGGATTTGCCGTAATCCAAAAGAATAAATTTAAATTTGTTAATAAAACATTTGCTAAGACAATCGGGTATAGTGTTGATGAAGTATTAAACTGGAAATCAAAGGAATATCTTGAATATATTTACAATGAAGACCGAGAATATATTAAAGAGAATACTCAGAAAGCTATTAATGGAGGGTATGATCGAATATCTGATCATATGTTCAGAGTCATAAAGAAGAATGGAGAAATAATATGGATTATGACTAACGTAAGTTTAATTAATTATAAAGGATCTAAAGCGTTATTAATTTCTCAAATGGATATAAATGAACGTAAGAAAGCTGACGATCTGTTGAAAGAATCTAAAGAAAAGTACCGCCAAGCTTATGAACGGGAAAATTTTTACAAGGATTTATTTGCCCATGATATGAGCAACATTCTTCAGACTATGCTTGTTTCGTTGGAGGTTTGTGAAATAAAATTTAAGCTCCCTAATGGAATTGTTGATTCTAACAAACCCTTATTGATGTTCAAGGAACAAGTCAATAGAGCCATCACTTTAGTAAAAAATGTAAGAATGTTTTCTGAACTAGACAAATCTCAAATTAAAAAAAGAAAAATTAATTATAAATCTATTCTCGATAAAGCCTTCAAACTTGTACAAAACAATGTAGGTGAGAGAAAGATTTCACTTCAGTTAAAACTCATATCCAATATCTATATAATTGAGGCGAATGATCTATTGTTAAATGTATTTGAAAATTTACTCTATAATTCTGTGAAGCATAATAAAAATGATATAATTGAAATCACGATTAAATCGTCAGTAATTCAAAAAAAAGAGAAACAATATTTAAAATTAGAATTTATTGATAACGGAATAGGTATTCCAGAAAGCAGAAAAAAGAGCTTGTTTATGAGAGGTTCCAACGAATATAAAAGTGTTAGCGGAATAGGGCTTGGTCTCTCTCTAGTCAAAAAAATCCTAGATAATTTTAATGCTGAAATATATGTTCAAAATAGGATTCCAAACGATTATACCAAAGGTAGTAATTTTATTTTATTATTTCCAGTGAAATCTTAAAATAGAAAAGATTTAGATCTCTAATTTATTAAGTTGTACAAAGAACAAAAATTTAATTTTAAAAATTAGATGATACTATGGATTAGAAATTAATAGAATCCTTACTATAAATTTAATAAAAATCACATTTATTTAAAATAATCAAACTAACTTGAAGGGAGATTGGATGCAAAAAGAGACCCTATTATTTGTCGTTATGACTTTCACGCCCATAATTGTTTTAAACGCTTTATGGTTGTATTCCGGTATCATCTGGATTCGATATTCTCCGACGGAATTTAATTATGCCGTGTTGATTTCAATCATCGTCGGGATTGTAATTTCTCTAATCAGCTTGTATCCTTTCATCAAGTTAATCTTTCCAATCCTTACGGAAAGTAAAAAAGACTTTTTGCCCTCTTCGTATAGTATACCGTTATTTGTGGTTATCATGATTTATATTGTATTTCTTATCGTTTATCCACCGTTCTTTCTCTCGTTTTTTATGGTTTTCATTGTGTTTTCTGGATACGCGAGCATCGTCGAATTTTACATAGGCATAAAAGAGAGAAATTTGTTCCGTTTAATTATTCCCTTATTTACCATAATTGGAAGGTTGTACATCATCTACCTCTTTCCTCGCGTTTTATTGGTGTATTTGGTCTTCAATTATGTATTTTTTGCGTTCGATTTAATCTTGTGGTTCATATTTCTCAAAGACCATTATTTATTCATGAAATTAAAATTCTTATACAATAGCGCTAAGAGATTTGCTTTGGAGCATAAAATACGCTCAAAAAGGATAGGTGCCGCTGCAACCATTATACTATTTCTCTTTTATTTGTTTTCCTGGCCAGTTTACACCGAATTCTGGCAAGTCCTTACTTTTGTAACACCGAGAATGCTCTTATCGCTATTTGTCGAAGTTCCAGTGGAGATGGTTCGACAAATTAGAAATGTATTAGAGTGGTTGGTATTAATAGAGATTTTGTTTTTTCTTTTAGGAGTGGGTTGCGCAATCGTGTATTTACATATCTCTGAATACCAAAACAGATAACCGCTATATTTTTAAAAAATTCCAATCTATAACTTTTTTTTTCAGTTCCGAAGTCCAAATAAAAAGAAGATAAGGTCGAGGATGGAGGCATGCGCATGAGTCCTTTAAAAATTTCTGAGGGAGTTCCATTTGTGAGACTTTCTTCTTATAGCAAAAAAAAGAATAATAAATATGATGCAAATAAATAAAGAGACAAGGATATTCCATAGAGATATGAACCATACAGAAGCTATACCAACGGATACAACAATCATGTAATCGTAGAATATTGCTTTATTCTCTTTATTCTTTTCTCGAATGAAGATACAGGCTCCAATTATCACTCCAATAGAGTATCCGATACTCAAATGAGGTTTCAAACTACTATAATTCATAATCGCTAAAGCAAAGGCTCCAAATAGACCTAATGCCAGAAATGTCCATATATTCTTCCTCTGTTTTTTTTCGAACGCAGTTCTTTTGATGTTGCTAAATCCGTTTCTAAACAGCGCCCAAAATACTAAAGCAGTACTAAATAACTTCAAATAAAAATGCCCAAAAAACAGATCTAAGTTTTCTAAAAAGGTCAAATCGAGATTATATCCAAAGAACACTAAGATCTCTAGAATCCAATCGGGAATCGTAAATTTAAAAAGGAAATTGACAGGTGGTATTAATTCTATACTTAATCCTTTTTTAATCGCCGACCTAATAGCCCATATGAGTAAAAGCATGACAAAAATATCAAAGATCTTATAAAGACGCGTTCTGAAATCTCTGAATTCCTTCGTCAGAGTTTCTACTGAAAATTTAAAATAATTTGAAATCGTTGAAATAATTGACGAGCCAATTAAAAAATTAATAAAAAAGGCGCTCCCAAATAACAACCAAATCAACGTTAAGTTTAAATCGGAGGAAAAATCAACGCTTAAAAAGGTCAATAAACCTATAAACGCAATTAAACCTGCATATAAGATAGGTGCGCCGATTTTAACGAATTTTTTTTTTATTGATTTTTCATTTTTGTTTTCATTTATCGCTTTGACCTCCTTTTCGCATTCGTTTGCGATTTTCATAAGTCTATCGTAATCCGCACCCGTCGACTTGAATGCTAAGGCTCGGAATATTGAAGTTCCATTGTCTAAGAACAAGTTATCTGTTAAGTTTACTTTTTTAAGATATTTTAAATTTCCAATAGAATCGGGGATATATTCAATTTTGTTAGATTCCAAATTTAAAGTCTCAAGCAGATTTAATCCCCCTATATAACTTGGAAGTGCTCTGAATTCGTTATTATAAAGGTCTAAAAATCTTAAATGAGTAAGTCTTTTGAAAGAAAGAGGTAAGCCTCGTAATTTATGCGAACTTAAATCCAATTCTTGTAAAGAATATAAATTACCAAAACAATCGGGTAGTTTAATAAGATATCCCCGTTCCTGAAATGGTGCTGCTTCTAGATAAAAGCGTTCTAAAGAACTCAAAAGGCAGATTGAATCAGGAAGTTTATTAATAGGGTTATTCTCGATATTTAAGACTTTTAAGTGCGATAATTGGTCAATATTTTCTGGAATCGTTGTTAAACGATTATTTTCTAAATATATTTCTTTCAGATTCTTCAAATTTTTAAATTTATCTGATATTTCCGTTAAATTAGTCAGGGACAAATCCAATATTTCTAACGAGGTTATTTTAAAAATTACTTCAGGTATGAATTTTAATGGGTTGCATCTCAAGGTAAGCTTCTTTAAAAAGCAAAAACTTTCAAATGAAGAGGGTAAACTTTTTAGTCCGCTGTTAAATAATCCTATTTCAACTACATGACCTTGTTTCACTTTAATACCGAAATCGGAGTCTTGAAGCTCAATCTTTACTGGAAACCCATCTTTTTCCAAAGCAACCAAATCATGTTGGAGCTTTGAAACAAATAGAAAAGAATCGTCCGAAGATTTCAAGATCAGCTTTTGGAGATCACTCAAAGCGCGCATCTCTTCTAAGCTTAGATTTAATGAGTCATATCGCCGTTTAGTTTGA
>WJKD01000094.1 GCA_014729315.1 Promethearchaeota archaeon
GCTGGGTGTTCTGATCCCAAAGCTGAGAATACGCTGCGACCTATTTGTAATACCTCTGAAATTACGTGCGAAGGTAGCTATACATGCGTAAATTACCCGACTTGTATGGGAGGTCCAACTTGTGGAGGGAATACTTGTTACAGTACGTGCTATGGTCAGTATACTTGTGAAGGTTATTCGACTTGTGTAAGTCCTACGTGCGAGAGTACATGTAGCAATTGCCCTCCTAGAGTGTTCGGCTGGGTCTATCATCACGCTTGGAATAACCAAGGAATTTGGACACATTACTGGAATACCTATCCGACGAAAAATAGAAATGTTTTTCAGCCAACGACTCCATATCACAGTGTGAGTTTCAGTGATATTGGCTGGTATGACACAAGAACATTTGGTGAAGCAAGTTGTTCGTTGGTAGCCAGCGGTGAAATTTGGTCGCAATATGTTGAAGGTGAGAGTGGCTCTTGGGGGTATCATGATTATCAATCGAATTTTACATTAAAGCCAAGCCAAGAACTCGATGATGAGGATCAAGTAGATTTTTATACAATTAGGAATGATTGAAAAAGACTGCATTAAAATGCAATATTAAGCCTTAAAAAAATTTAAAATTTATGCTTGTTCTATAACTAACAGCCTTCCATAATTACATATTATGGAAGGCACATTTTAGAATATTATGCAATACGTTTATGAGGTAATTTAATGTTTAATAACATCCATATTGTGTTACTAATTATATTGTTATTATTTGCAAAATGTGACCAAAAATTAGATATAATAACAAAGAAGAAATATGAATTTCAGGTCCCTAATGATACTACCATCGCTTTTATTATGGGGACGAAACAACTTGGCTTACATATAGGTATCACTTATAATCATAAATCCGCTTACAGTTTAACAGACGGTCCGTTCGAAACTCATGTAGATTGGTCACCAAATAAAAAGTGGATTATATATACTAAAAACATTGATCAAATAGAGCAAATTTGGAAAATGGATTATGATGGAAATAATAAGAAAAAAATCTCACCAGATCATTTGTCCTGTGAAATGCCGTTCATATCGCCCGATGGATCGAAAATAGTCGCTAGTTGCTTGATTGATAAAACAGATCATTTGATAATACTTGATACAACAAGTAGCAAAGACTGGAAACAGGTTACTGATTCTACACTCATGAATTATTATAATATAGGTCGTTTTTTTAATCCATATTGGTCTCCAGATTGCAAAAATTTAATATTTAATTATAATTTAAATGACTGGTCTAATATGGGGCTTGGGATATTCAATATAAATACGAGAAGGATTTCTTTTCTGAAAGAACTTGATAATTTATCTCCATTTTTCGCGCGTTGGTCACCTACAAGAGATGAAATTATTTTTGTGGGCAATGCTATACCTGGAATACAGATATATAGAGCGAATTTAGATGGAGCAAATCCCGTAAAATTAACAAATGCTTTTATGGCATCTTTTCCTGATTGGTCACCAGATGGTGACCGAATTGCATATCTCCGATGGGAAAGCCTATATAAAAATCCAACCATCTGGATTATGAATCGAGATGGAAGTAATAAGAAAAAAGCTCTTGATATTTCAAATAAGTTATGTGCAAGTCCCAATTGGTGATTCATTATAAATATTCACTTTAATAGATTTAACTTTTACGGCAGATGTTATGGATTTTGAAAAAAAAGTGTTGTATTTAGCGTTATACTTCATACTAACTGGCACTGTGTATTCTTCATCACTTCAACAAATTAAAGTCACGGGTAAAATAGTTGATTCTATTACAAAAAAACCGTTAGTAAATTCCAATATAATAATAGTGAATCAAAACTCAGGAACTACTTCTGATGAGGAAGGAAATTATCAGTTATTATTATCACCAGGCAAGTATATTATAAAATTCGACGTTATGGGGTACCAATCACAGCAAAAAATAGTGTCAATATTTCCTCATTTAAAACCGATGATACTGAATATAAACTTAGAACCCATCCCGATTAAAGGTCAGGAAATCTCAATTACTGCATTTGCCGACGAACCAAAGATCACCCGCTACGAGCTTCCACCGGCGAAAATGAGAACAATTGCCAATCCGCTTCCCGATGCGTTGTTGTCTCTTAAAACACTGCCCGGTGTTTTCTCAGGGAATGATCAGAGCACGTTTTACAA
>WJKD01000095.1 GCA_014729315.1 Promethearchaeota archaeon
CACCTCTTTACCCGAGTCGTTTGGAAATTTGTCAGCGTTAAAAGAATGTAATCTCTGGAACAACAAGCTCACTACCTTACCCGAGTCGTTCGGGAACCTCGAATCGCTTAGAACGCTTAATCTCTGGAAAAACCCCATTAAATCGATCCCCGACTCGTTTGCGAAACTAAGCCCGCTTCTCCATTTACGCATCAACCACAAACGGATACCGAACGTCGCTGATAATGTCAGAGAGAGGTTTCCCTTTTATAGCGCTTTCCGAAAGAAGAAGGTGTATCGTCTGGACTAGCTCCTAAGTCCTCATTTTAAGAATATTTAAATTTAATGAAATAGAAATATACAATTAACAATAAAAAATAAAGTATCAAGCATTAAAAGGTGTGAAATCAATTGGATGAAGCTGAAATGAGAAAAAATGCAGAATTTCTCATGGAAAAATTGCCGGGAAAAGAAATCCCCGGTGAAGCGAAGATTAAATGTCGATATAAAAAAATGAAGGGCCTCGCTGAATGTTTTGGCATTACCAATCCGAAATACGTAGGGGAAGAAGAAGAGATCGTGGCTTGCCATGCCTTTGCGAATTCTTTTACGGTAAAATCGTTCTATATCTTAATTCCTGGAACAAAATTAGAATTACCCGATGGAACCACGAGAGATTTTCTTCTCAATCCCGGTAAATTACTTCACGCGGGAAATAGATATAACTGGGAAGGCTGTGTGCCTATCAGACCCGGCGATAAATTAGTAGGAAAAGGGAAATGGGCTGATGTATGGCTTGTTGAAAAAAATATGACGCTATTTGCTGATTTAGAACTTACTGTAAAAAACCAAAACGACGAGCTCGTCTGTCGAGTATTTACGCGAGCAGCCGTGCGACCAGGAGGTTATTAGAAATGGTAAAATTAGAAGACGTAAAGGTTGGAGATAAGATAAAAAACGAGTTTGATCAGATAACTCGTAAATTATTAAAAAAATACGCAAAAGCTAGTGGCGACACGAATCCTATCCATACAACCGATGCTGTAGCAGAAAAAATGGGCCTTAAAGGTGTTATTGGTCATGGACTTTTATCTTTTGGATTCGCAACTAAACTTTTCGAGGATTATCTAGAACATGGAAAGTTTGGTACATTTATCGAAATCGATTTAGATATGTTAGGTATGGTTCGCTGCGGCGATAATCTCATAACTGAAGCAACAGTTAATAAAGTCGAAAACAAGAGAGTATATTTCGATGTAACACAGACAACTATTACCAAAGTTGACATTAAAGACAAAGATGGAAATATTGTAAAGCAATTCGAAGCGGGTGAGAGAGGTTATATCTCAGAAAAGGATATTGCGCGTAATTTAGTCCACGAAAAGGAAGTAGATGAAGGAATTCTAACATATCGAGAAAGGTTAGCAACTAAAGGCAGCGCCATTGTGGAACTTAACGAATAAACACAAATTTTTCTTTTTTTATTTCTAAAATTATGTTTATGGATTCAAATTTTTGGTAATCGCCTCTATTAATTTAATCTAAAAAGGTTCGCAGAAAATGTTCAAATGATTCATTATTTTCAAGTGCTAAATCAATATTGTAATTATCTAATATTTTATTCATAAAAAGGACCCTAGGCATATCCTGAGGGATGAGTAAATTAAATCTTTCCTTGTCGACATGGTTACACCCTTGATCCATAAGATTTGCATTAATTGAACGTAAAAAATCATTATTTATTCCTGCTAAATACCAGCTTTCGATTTCCATAATCACTATCACAATTTTTTCGATTTCTATATATTCAAATCTCGTTTCTATCAATGATTTTTTGTTTGGATAACATTCTGCGCTATTAATATCGCTGAGAAAGATATAGTCCCAATTTTCTTTGTATTTGATCGTTTTTAGCAACTTTATAATTCCGTTATGGCTCATCTGAGCATACTTAACAATTTGGACACGATTGCATTTTTCTCTAAATCGATTGATTAAAATTTTCTTAAAAAATCTCTCATCATCGTCCCCTTCGAGAAATAGAAAAATTTTGAAGTTTTCCATTGCTAATATAGTGGTTTTATTTCAATAGATTATGATATGTATAATTCTTCCAAACCCATCTCATTTTTTAAAAATTCCTTAACCTCATTATTTAGCGCTGGTTTGGAAATTATTGAATTACCATTTTCGTCCCGTTGTATTAATAATATGTTATCTATTCCTGAAAATTTCACAAGCTCGGAGTTATGAGTTGTGATTATTATTTGTTTGTCAAATCGAGAGGTGACATCTTTCATAAGGTCAACTATTTTTGAAATTAAATGGGGATGAATATGCTCTTCTGGCTCCTCAATTACGATAAATGATTTCTTTTCAATGTAAAGAATAATTAATAGAGCCAGTATGTTTATCGTGCCATCGGACATTAATGTTGAGGGGATAGAGACTCTATTAGAATAAATTTCGGATATACTCGTTGAGAAAAATTTATTGGCGGTCCTTTTCACTTTAATATTATTAATAAACGGTAATACCTCTTTAATTAAACCTATTATTTTCTCTCTCTGCTTTTGATTTTCAAGAACTTTTCTTAAGATTAATGCTAAATTTTTACCGTCAGATTCTAATTCAGATTTCCCTGAAATTTCTGATAGATTCTTCAAATTATTAGAATCAATATTATAGGTTCTTATATTTTCAAATAATTCTTCAATCTGATAAAGGTCTATATCATATAGAATACCTG
>WJKD01000012.1 GCA_014729315.1 Promethearchaeota archaeon
CAATTGATTTTCGAATTCTCAAAGCCTCGTCAGTTTTCCTGAAATCCCTCAATTTTCTTGGCATGTTAAAATATGTATCCTCGTGACTCAAACTAATCTTATAAATTCCATTCTTTTCTAAAAATTTCTTTCTGATTGTGTCCGGACTAGATATTTCCGCTTTAATTTCAACTTCAATCATTTATCCCATCATCGCTTCTTTAAGTTCTTTTGAAGTAATGAACAATAATTAATCATTTTACATTACATTAATAATCAATAGTTAAATAACGATTCATATAAACATTCATAAAAAAATGGATTTTATGTCCGATCCCGATAACGTAAAACAACTTGCTGAAAAATTTGGCTATTTACCCTATATGATTGATAGATACATCCAATTCTTAGGTTTAAACGATACTCTAGAACTTTTGAAAGCTAACGAAAAACCATTAAGACCTTCAATAAGAGTGAATACCTTAAAAATCAGCGTTAGCGATTTAAAAACGAGGTTAGAGAAAAAAGGATTTAAAGTGGAACCCGTTGAGCAGATCCCTGATGGTTTGAAAGTATTAAAAGAACCGTTAAATTTAGGTTCTCTACACGAATTTTTACAAGGTTATTTTTACCTGCAAAATATTGCTTCTATGTATCCACCTCTGATCTTAAATCCTACATCCGATCATCTAGTACTTGATATGTGCGCAGCGCCAGGTGGAAAATCAACTCATTTAGCTCAACTGATGAATAACAAAGGTTGCCTTCTTCTCGTTGAAAAATATTCTAAAAGAATTCCCTCTTTAAAAAATAACTTGAGAAGATTGGGCATTACTAATTCAATAATTTTGAATTATGACTCGAGAAATATGAACAAATTAGATTTCAAACCGGATAAGATTTTACTCGACGCACCCTGTACAGGAGAAGGTTTAATACGTCAAGATAAGACAAGAAAAAAAAGCAAGAGCATGGAGAATATAAAAAAATTATCAAATATTCAAAAGGAACTATTAAGCGAAGGACTTAAGATTTTAAAGCCCGGAGGGGAACTTCTATACAGTACTTGCTCAATCGCACCCGAAGAAAACGAAATAGTCGTACACGAAGTGCTCGATGAAAAAGACGGTTTTATCATTCAAAATATTACTAAACCATTCGGCGTGAGTGGACTTAACAAAATATTCGGGAAAGATTTGCGAAAAGATATAGAGAATTCTCTAAGAATTTATCCTCATCTTCACGATACAATTGGTTTTTTTATATGTCTCATAAGGAAGTTAAGCACAGCTTGACTACTTTTAAAATTATTTTTCTTTTCTTAAATAATAGCCCTTATCAATGTAATTTCTAATTATAATCTCCTCATTGCTTAAATCTTGTTTCTTTTTCAGATCATCTCTAAATTTTCCTAAAGCGATTAACTCACCCAATTGATTATAAATAAGAAATAGATGTCGAATATCGTAATCATTAAATTCAGATAATATCATATCCTTTGAAATGTTGTTCCCATAAAGTATGGCTTTCTCGGCTTTTTTATCAACAACAATAGCTTGGTATTCTTTGATTATGTTGTTTGTAACTAAAAATTCAGCTCCTTCAATACTTATACGAAAAATACTTTTTTTTATAAATCCAAAATATATTCCTGCGGCAATAATGTTAGTTTCTAAACTAAGCTCATCATAAAGTTCTGATAATTCAACGCTTAACAAATAAACTGATGGATATCGAAATTTCCTATTGTTTTTTTCTAAAAAAACAAAAAGTTTGAACTTCTGGTTAATTATGTCTGAATCAATGTCAAGACTTAATTTTTGTAATCCATTCCAAATCAGATCCAGTTCAAAAGCATTTGCTTTTCGGAATTTGGTTGAGTATTTTATCTTCATCTTGGCAAAAATAGAAAAAAGATGGCTTTTTTTGTATCGTAAGGTAAGAAATTAAAAGTTATTAGTCTATTTTAATTTTGTACAATTCAAATAAAGAAAAATAGGTTGAAAAAATGGGACTCCGTAAAATTGAAGACGAGATTGATTTGAAAGAAGCGATGAGAAAAAAAGCTGCCGAACTTAAAATAAAGGAAATTAAAGCGAAGGCCTCGACTGAAAACTTAACTAAAGCAAAAATAAACGAGTTAGCAAAGAAACATGGAGTTATTCTGGCGTTGAC
>WJKD01000096.1 GCA_014729315.1 Promethearchaeota archaeon
ACTCGTATCCGAATATGATTTAATAAGGGACACTCAAGTAGTTGATTCTGAAAAGATTATAGCGGAACTCAAGAAATTAATTGAAAAATACAATAACGAGAAAAAAAAATACCTTATAATCGAATCACATTTTTCGGACATTGTTCCTAATTATTTAATCGATAATTGTATTGTTTTACGCTGTGAACCCGACCTACTCTGTGAAAGACTAAAAAAAAGAGGGTATAAAGAAAAAAAGATAATAGAAAATGTACAGGCAGAGATACTAGGAAATTGCGTTAATTATTTGATTGAAAAAAATCTTAAAATACCCATATATGAGATCGATACTTCAAATAAAGATCCAAGATCAATATCTAACATAATCGTTGATCTAATTCTCAGAAGAAAAAAGAATGCATCAAAATATATAATTGGAAAAATTGATTGGTTAAAAAATGTTTTAGATGATGATAAATTAGCGAGAAAATATTTTTACTCCTAACTTAGAGCTATGAAGTTTGAAATTTATGATACCGATATCCTGGGAAGAATAGGTGAAATAAATCTAAATGGAAAGAAATTGAAGACACCAAATTTATTTCCGGTAATTCATCCTTATAGAAACATTCTTGATTTGGAGTTTTTAAAGAAAATTGGAGTACACGCTCTATTTACTAATTCATATACTCTTTATCAAAACGAGAAGATTAGAAACAAAGTTTTAAAAAAAGGATTGCATGATTATTTAGAGTTTGACGGTTTCATTGCTACGGACAGCGGAGCCTTTCAACAATACATGTATAATGAGAGTAATATAGAAATAAATGCTCAAGAAATAGAACTCTTTCAAGAAAAGATAAATTCAAACTTTCCTGTTATTTTAGATATCCCCGTTCAACTGGATGATGATTATGACATTGCGAAAAACAAGATACTAATTAATATAAAAAGAGCTAAAGAAAATATCGAAAGAAGATCTAATTCTGAGTGTTCTTGGTTCGGCCCGATTCACGGAGGAAGATATTTTAATTTGTTAAAGCAAAGTTGCCTAGCTATGAATAAGCTAGATTTTAATGTTTACGCAATAGGTGGATTAGTAAAAGCTTATTTAGAATATAGGTTCAATTTGGCAATTAAAATCTTACTAAATGTGAAAAAAAGTATTCGACCTGATAAACCAATACATATGTTTGGATTAGGATTGCCTCAATTTTTTGCTCTTGCTATTGCATGTGGATGTGATTTGATGGATTCTGCCGCTTATATTCTATACGCAAAAGAAAAGCGTTATTTCTCCTTATCGACAGGTACGAGCAAGCTTGACGAGCTTCATGAATTTCCCTGCAGTTGTCCAATATGCAATAGATATAACCCTAAAGAAGTAAGAAATATGGGGGAAAACATGCAAGTTAAACTATTAGCAAAACATAATTTGTATTTATCCTTTTCTGAGTTAAGAACCGTGCGACAAGCTATAAAAGAGGGGAATCTATGGGAGTTGGTGGAACAAAGAATAAGAGCACATCCAAACTTAGTTGAGGCTGCTAAAATTATGTATAATAACGCAAAATACTTTGAATGTTTTGAGAAGATTTATAAAAAACATGGACGTTTACTTTCTTCTATTGAAAGCGTTAATAGGCCAATTTTTAAAAGATACTCTAAAAGATTGATGAGCAGACACAGAATTCCCGAAAAAATAAAATTTCTTATAATATTACCTGAAGTAGATACAACACTTCAAAATTCACCATTTTTAACAGAGTCTATTAAAAATATTTATAGTAACGACCTAATTTCTTCAGATTTAATACAAATAATGTTTACTTCGTCGGTTTTTGGAGTTTTACCATTAGAATGGAGTTATACTTTTCCTATGGGTCAATATGAAGTGAGTAATTTGTTTCTTGAGGGTGATTTATTATGGAAGAATTTCGAAACCATCGTAAGGAGATACTTTAAAATAAACTCGCAATATTTTAAGAAATGTGGTTTATTTGCTCCAAAAAATTATGAAAATCAATATTGTGAAAATGTAGAATTGTCGACCGATAACTTTATATATCGGTTATACGATCTCTTAAAACCTTATTTTAATGGGAATCTCCATATATCGCCTAAAATAGATGAATTAATTGCTCAATTTTAAAGAAATAACCCAAATGAAAGTTCTTGATATTTTATATGCTTGTGGTCATGAAAATATTCTTAGTACTCATAAATCTACTATTGAACTTACTAAGGATAATTTTTTAACAAAAAAAGGTAATTGTATTATTGGTATTAAGTCTACTAAAAGTTGTAAAGACCTTAGCCTTGAATTGAAAAGAGCTATAACTTCTAAAAAAAGAATTAAAGTTATAATAAAAGTCGAGGATGTAGAAGATTGGTTCTACGGATTGGGAAATTCGAGGTTAACTCTTACCAATGAGAAGCATATTGTGTTTCGAACAAGCAAATATTTATGCGATAGAACCGCTTTGATCGAATGTTCAAAATCCTCTGAAGATTTAGATCGAAGAGTAATCAATAAATTAAAAACACAAGGTAAAAGATTTTCAATTACCTTTGCTTTAGAAGACTCAAATGGATAAGAAGAAATCAATCTTTTTAAGAATAGATAAAAAAGACGCTCAAAAATTTTTAGATATTTTACCTTCAAAATTAAATGGACTCCAAGTTATAAATTCAAAATTCCATGTTATACAAGAAAATAATTTTGTTTTTTTTCCCATTAAAAACGACAAGCAAATCCGTGGTATTTTAAGAAATCAATTAGGTGCTAAGTTAAATTTTACATTTCTAAAACGAATTGGAACATTAAAGCAGAATTATAAGTTTAGAACCATCGAAGAAGCTTTAACCGAAGAGCTTCCAAAAAAGTATTTTGAATTAATTCCAAATTCCTACGATATAATAGGGAAAATCGCAATCCTTGAATTTGATATAATTGATAAATTAAAGAAAAAAGAGTATACAAAAATCAAGAAAAAAATTGCGAAAGCTACAACCTTAGTAAATAAAAATGTTGCTACTGTATATGAAAAAAAGAGTGAAGTTTATGGAACTTATAGGATCAGAAAATTAAAATTTCTCTATGGAGATAAAGTTGCTGATACCATTCATCATGAAAATAGTTGTAAATTTAAACTAAATGTAAAAAAAGTATATTTTACACCCAGACTTAATTTTGAAAGAAAAAGAATTACGTCTTGTAATATTAAAAAGGGGGAGATCATTGCTGACTTATTCGCTGGAGTTGGGCCTTTTTCGATAGAAATTGCTAAAATGCATGATGTAAAAATATTTGCATTTGACATTAATCCAAAAGCAGTGCTATACCTTAAGGAGAATATTACCTTGAACAAGATGAAAGGTGAGATAATTCCGTTTCAAATTAATGTTCACGATCTCTTGAACTCTAATAATCAAATCGGTTTAAATATTAAAAACAGTGTGGATAGGGTCATAATGAATCTTCCAGAAAGTTCAATTCACTACTTACGTGTTGCATGTCATTTATTAAAGAATCAAGGAGGAATAATCCATTTCTATCAGTTTAGTGAAAAACCAAATCCAATTCAACGAGCGATCGAAAGTCTTAAATTTGAATTAAAAAAGAACGATTGGAGGATAGTAGATATTCTTTCCTCCAAGAAAGTAAAATCTTATTCTCCCAAATCAGAATTAGTTGCTCTTGATGTATATGTTAATAAAATGGTTAAAAAAGAACAGAATTAAATTTCTAATATCTTAATAAATTTTTCTACCTTTAATAAAGGGTTCCATTATTGCGGATTTAAATAAATTTATGATTTCCATTGCCTCAGTGTAAATCCCTAAAATTTTATTTACTTCATTTTGAAACACACTGATTAAGAATCTCGAAGAATCAACATTCAGCGCAATGAATTTATTCTCGTTATAATTAGTCATCTGACAATAATTTTTTAATTCTAAAAATAATTCGTCTTCGGCGGGATTATCTATATAGGTTGCGATATTAATTCTTACTTTATTTGGAATTTTTTTTAAAATTTTTGCAAGATCGAATCGTTTTAAATCTTCTAAGAGAGGTATTATAAGTCTAATATTACTTTTTCCTTCAGGCAACATTTCTTTAATAACTCTCATAGTATCGTCTAAGTTCTTAATTATTCTCGTAGTTGATGTGGTTTCACTCTGTTCTTTTTCTGCCGCTTTTTGCTCTTCCACTTTTTCAGTCGGCTCATTTAAGTTTTCTAATTCTAAATTCGCTTCCAATAAAGATTCTTCTAATGTTTTAATTTTTTCCGTTAAGCTCTCTCTTTCTTTCTCAAATTTATTTTTAAGTTTGGAAAATTCTTTTGATTTAGTGCGTTCGGAATTCTCCTTTTCTTTAAGGCTCTCCTCTAAGATTTTTATATTCTTTTTTAGTTCTCCTAAACTTTTATCTTGTTTGACCAATTTATCAATTTGCATACTCTTACTAAGGAGATCGCTACTTGATTTTTTGAATTTAGTGGTCAAATCAGCAATTTTTTGGTTTTTTGTTTGAATTTCAAGTTCCTTATTCTTGATGTTTTGCAATATTTCATTTTTACTTTCTAATACTTCAGCTTTTTCTTTCAATAGGGTTTCTTTATCGGCTATTATTTGCTCTATTTTCTTCTCTTTTTCGTTAAGTTTGGTCTCAATATTTTGTTTTTCAGATTCTAAAAAATTTATCCTCTTGTTTAGAACATCTATATTTTTAACATTTTCTTTCAAATATTTTATTTCGGTTTTAAATTTTTCTATTGTTGTTTTTAATTCCGCTTCTCTTTCTTGATATTCTTCTTTATCTTCTCTTAATTCCTTATTTATTTCTTCTAATTTTGTGCGATTTTCTTCTAATTTCTTGACTTCTTGTAAGGATAGCTTTAATTCAGAGATTAACTCTGATTTCTTCATGGAAGAAATTGGTTTTTTACTATTATTGCTCAAGTGAATTTTTGCACCTCTCTATATTTTAAGCCTAAGATAAGACTCAGTTTGCGTTAAAAGCGATTCAATATAAAAGATGATTCTTTCCCTTTTTAAATTTATTCGTTTAAGCATAAGATAAACGGTTTTATTATTGGAATTTAAA
Organism: Promethearchaeota archaeon; assembly: GCA_014729315.1. The sequence continues at coordinate 5,093 of WJKD01000096.1, forward strand.
ATCTTTTATTTAAATTATGATAAAATTTAAAGTTTTTTTCAAATATACATCTATTATAAAAAAAGTCATATAAAAATACATATATGAAAAAACAGTCATATATAAAGACATAAAACTTTTCTACTTTCCTCCAATCGCCGGACTCGTAGCCTAGCATGGATAGGGCGTCGGACTTCTAATCCGAAAGTCGCAGGTTCGAATCCTGCCGGGTCCGCCAAAAAAATTTATAATCTTTAAAACGGGTAACTTGTACACCTCTTTTAATAATTATTTAATATTATGCTTATATTAGGCAAATCGTCTTATAACTAATTAAGAATCTTAAACGAGTCAAATTTTAAACAATCACCGATAAAGAGAGTGTTATCTATTGATTAAAAAGCGCGATTTCTATCATCAGAGAATAAAATATTCTTTCAATTGGAATTTAAAAAATCATAAGATTAAACTTAATCAACTATTAGCAAATTATAAGGATTTTAAGAGACTAGGTTCCTATTTAAAGAAAATATACGAAGGAACAGTCCCAAATGATTTATTTAATCGCAATGATATTACCCGAGTATCTTCTTTTCGAGTTAAGGGACTTAAAAATGGCTTTATAAGAAGCTTTAGTAAAAAATTAATCCGTTCTGGAAAAATAGAATGTTTAGATTCCGACTCAAAACTATCCTCTTTAACTCAAAAAGTATTCGAAACCTTTAAAAAAAATAGCATATCTAGAAAACCAGGACACGATCCCGTGTTAAAAAACATTTTAATTAAAGATAAAGACTCAATAGCTATAGAAATCCCAGTTTGGATGAAATTAAATAATTTACCTATAACCGGGCATATAGATTTAATTCAAATTGTTAATAATACTATCAGAATCATTGACTATAAGCCAGAGGGAAATTTTTTGCATTCACTTCCCCAAGTCGCTTCATATGGTTTATTAATCAAGAAATTACTAAAACCAAAAAATTTGATATGTGCTTCATTTAATATAAAGGAAACATGGATTTATGAACCAGAAATTCTTCTCAAGGATATTGACAAATATTTGAAAGAACAAGGAGTAACGCAAAATCCTTGGAATCTCTATTTCTAATTTTTCTTCTTCTTTCCTTTTTCCACAGATGAGGGCCCTTCTTCTTTTTTTAGGTAAGTTCGAAAAAGAATGTAACATAGCAAGATCGCTATCAATTCAATTAACACTCCTCCGCCAGCAATAACATAACCATTAAAGCCAAAGTGTCTTAACAATAAAGCCACAGCTAAACCTGATATCGCTAAGGCAAATAAGATTAATCCCTGACATATTTGAGGTATTGCTTTTTTAATATATTTAAGCTCTTTTTTAATCCATGACATAATTTTATAATGATTTTAAATTATTAATTTGCTTTTAAATTGTATTAAAAACACATAAATTTAATATTTTTTTAAAAAACGTTAAAATATCTATCTTAATTCCTTTATTTTAATAATAAATTTAACTTATAAAGCAATATTGTATTATATTAATCGGATTTACCTTCTCTTCTTCTTAAATTTTGTATAAAGAGCCTTATCTAATAACTTTCCTATTTTCATCGCTATTTGCTTGGAAATTTCATACCTTTCGCCGTCAATCATATTTATTACCTCCTCCTCATCGGGGGAATGACCTATTCGGTTAGCCAATGTTTTTTCAGAAATATTTTTAACTACTTTTTTAATTTTTTCCTTTTCCGGTAATCTCACATCATCTGTAAAGGACTTAATTTTTTCAATAGCAAAAGAAAAATATTCAGTAAATAGGAATAGGGGATTTTTTCCTTTTTCACTATGCATTTTGAGGTTATCAGTCGCGATTTTCGTGTCTTTATCTTTCCAATATAATTGATTAGGATTTATTCCGGAGCTATTTATCCTCATAAGCGAAGATGTTATTCTTCTTTCAATCCAATTGAAGGTACTCTGTTCTTGTCTTTCCCGAACAATTCTTTTTTTCTCTTCTTTTTTCTTCTTTTTCTTCTTTTTTATATCCTCAACCTTGTTTCTTCTTTTTTTTTCGAACGTTTCAAATCTTTTAATAAGGTCATAGGCAATACAATAAGAAATGGGGGATATGATCTCAGAACTAAGTTTTAAGGGCTTTATATCCTCAAAAATTAGACTCTTTTTTAGTTTTAGTTCTTCAATTCCTTCATTTAAAGAAGAATCCGTTAAGCGAGAAAAAATAAATCCGTTAACTAGAAAGGGTTTGTCCATAGCATTAAAGATAACCACTAATTCTCTTTGTCTCTTAATCAACCGATCGATAATAAGTTCCTCTAATTTAACCCGCACCCATTCTTCTGTATCCGTTGTTGCTTTCATTTTTCTCATTGCGAGCAGAATTAGTGCCTTCTCATTAGTTATTTTTTGATACAATTCAATAATTCTACTTATCTGTCTCACAATTTTTGAAAAAATATAATAAAAGACTTCTCTTGCAATTTTATCAATAATTATTTCGAATTCTAGTAGCAGTATTACTTGTCCGTAATTATTCAATTTTAAATCCTGTAAAAAAATCTTATCGATAACCTTTTTTTTCCTTATATATTCTTTAAAATCTCCAATAGAGTACCCCACTTTTTGTTTTATTTCGTCCCAAATAGCTTTGATATGTGGGTTCTGATCAAGATTTCCGTCGCTTAATCCCAATTCGACAATATCCTGACATTCCTTTCTTAATTCTTGAATTTTATCTATATTAACATTACATAATTCTCTTTTTATTTGATTTATTGGGTTTTTTTTTTCAGAATTTAGAGACATTAAATTAAATTTATCGATATTATATC
>WJKD01000097.1 GCA_014729315.1 Promethearchaeota archaeon
AAATGCCGCTAAAAGTAGGTACCATTTTTAATTATAACCAATTACCTGATGTATCTCTTTTTCCTTTTGTTATAAAAAAGAGAAACGACGGAATCTCAATTAGAAAAGGGTTGTTCGTATACACCAATACAGTTGAAGGCCGACTTGTGGGTATAGTCGAAAAAATACTTCTTCTAAATGAATACTTCTCAGATGCTCTAACCATCAAGGCTTATAATAATAATAACCCCAATATTTTAAAAAATTTATTTCCTAGTGAAGATTTTGAATATACGATTGTATTTGTGAAATGCTTGGGGATAATTGAGTTTGTCAATAACCAAAAGAAGAAAATCAAGAAAATTAAAAGGATGACATTTCCCGCTCGCCCTGGTGCTGAAGTTTTTATACTAGAAGAGGAAGTACTTCAAGATTTTATTGGATTCAATAAAGAAACTGGTTTAAATCTAGGCAAGCTTATCAATTCGGATCTCGAAGCAAGAATTGATATGAATAAATTGTTAAATAAACATTTTGCGATTCTTTCAATCTCTGGTGGCGGGAAGAGTTATTTAACATCTGTGCTTATAGAGGAATTGCTTACCAGAGCCTCTGATTTGGGAACTCCTGGAATAGTGCTTATTGATGTTCACGGTGAATATACCTATTTAAACCAAATTTCCGATCTCAAAAATAAAATTAGCGTGTATAATAGCAAATATTTTCAAATTTCTGTTCCAAAGTTAAACTCTTGGGTCTTTAGAAAATACCAGCATCAACTATCTCATGTTCAGTTAAGGGAATTGTCTAATTATATTCAAAAACTTAAGAAAGACAAACAAAGAAAGAATAAATATTCGATCTTAGACATAATTGAAATGATCCAAGACGACGAAGATGGAAACAAAAGCACTAAAAACGCTTTAATCGGTTGGTTAGTGGAACTGAATAAATTAAATATATTTGGTTCTGAAGAAAATCCTAATCTCAAAAAAATTGTAAATAAGCAACAATTAACCATTTTTGACTTGTCCCGTGAGACGAGTATACGTAAAAAACAAATAATGATTGATTATTTATGTAGTCGGTTGTTTTATTTGAGAAGAATGAATAAGATTGCCCCTTTTCTTCTCATTTTAGAAGAAGCACATCAATTCTGTCCGGAAGCTGCACAAGCTAAAGCTCTTTCCAAATCAATTATAGAAACAATTGCAAGAGAGGGGAGAAAATTTATGGCGTGTCTTTGCCTTATTTCTCAACGTCCTAAAAAATTAAGTACGACGGCGCTTTCCCAATTAAACACTAAACTAGTATTAAACATAAAAAATCCTTACGATTTGAAGCATTTGATGGATAGTTCTGAAGCTATATCTAAAGATCACGCAGACATGATTTCTAGTTTAGGGGTGGGAGAGATGTTAATATTTGGGAATGCGGTCAATTATCCTACCTATATTGAGGTCCGTGAGAGAATTTATAATCCTGTCAAGGAAGAACTGTCCCTTTCTCAAGTGTGTGCTGATTGGCAAAAAGAAGATTTGTTTTAGTTATCTTAAATCGTCAATAATTTGTGAGTTTATGATTTTAGAGTTCTTATTAAATACAATCATCTTCTTTGTCTTAGAAACTCTAAACACATTAATAATATTCATTGTTTCCATTTTCATAAAAAATTCTTCAAGAATTAAGCTATTGATGAAGGGAAATTCCTTTTTTAACAATTCTTCTATTCGCTTATCTAACATTTCTCCTTTATTTTTAATTAAAATGTCCATAATCGAATTGATGATGGGCCTTTGATTCCAGCGATATGATTCGATAGTTGTTCCACCTGATTGTTTTATTTTTATTTATAATTTCAACGAAAACATTCAAAAAATGAGCAGTTTCGGCATTTAAGAATAAATGGTTATTTTTAATTTAAATGGTTATTTTTAATTTAAATTTAAATAGTTATTTTTAATTTAAATAGTTTCTCTAAAGGCGTTAGCTTTCGTTTTCGATACCTCTTTTTTATTGATTCTTTTTTCATCTTCTTTAGTAATATTTCTCACGAGCAATATTTAAAAAGAACATAAAACGACGTTTTATCCTCGTTTACGTTTTATTACGAAGAAACAACGCGCAACGGTTTTAAGGATAAATTTTTGTTTCTTGTTGCACAAGTGTCTAAAGTTGAGAAATTTCGTAGGAAATGTTCTTTGTTCGCCGTTTATCAGTTTACAATGGGGGTCTTTCTTAAAAATCTTCA
>WJKD01000098.1 GCA_014729315.1 Promethearchaeota archaeon
GAATACGACCTCATCGGAGTGAACGGCTACGTTACCGAGAATTTTTTTGCCTTGGATTCATATCATGACGGTGATTCTGAATTTCTCGAAGAAAAATTGTCGATAGCGGACGGGAAATTGCTATTCCGCAACGGAATTGATCCAAACGATGGCCTCCCCTTAGATTGCCAGCTCTTTAAGCTTCTTGAGGAGCACCCGAACCTTTATATCCCCAGCTTCTTTTCCAAAGCATCGCTGGTCAAGAGGGACGCATGGGTCAGGTCGGACCTCATCGAATTTGACAGTTCGGGAACGCCGTATCGGTTTAAACACGATAATTTTGGCGACTTTAAGACGATGAAGGACGAGGGGATCCCGCCCGTAATATACGAATCGGAAATATCAGCTGGTTCTACAAAAGCTTTTCTCGCTCACGATTACAAGCTCATCGACAAAAGTATATTAAATAAGATGCTCGATAATGCCGATCCTAACGTGAAAAGAAACATGATTAAGAACGGAAACGATAAAATGCTCCTCCTTCCAGACGGTAATTACCTCGTGTATCTATCCAAAAACACTATCAAATACAATTGGCGTTCGAATTGGCCTTGGTCGGATACTTTTATTTTTGAGGGATTGCATCACGTTCAATCGTCCATAGAGACCGACGCTTCGGGTCGCGTGTATTCAGTTTCTTGGGAGAAGATCGTGGGAAGTCGCCTCACATTCGAGTATCTTAACATCCTCGATCCCGACAAGCAATTACGGTTCGACAGCCTAAATCTAAGAGCAGATGTATCGGTAAAAGAAATCGTGAAAGCAGTCCAGGGGACGAAAGTCGATCCAAGCACTTTATTCGAAGACTTGGACGATGAGTTTTCTTATTTAGGAAAGTCTTACGATGCGCAATTTTCTCCCGAACGCTTTGATCCCATTTTTTCCTTTGTAGCGCGGGGTTCGACTAAAGTGGTCCTTAGCGACGACTTTTTAGCGGACGTTAACAACGGGATCCTTTCCGAGGAACTGACGGAAGCGTTTAAAAACGCCCACAGCCTCGTCGAGCGAGTCAGAGCTATAAAGTCGACGGAAATGACGGTGGACAAGCTCCGCCTCCTCGCCGCTGCGATCGGCGTCCTAAAGGGCGATACGTTGAAACCAGGGAGCCAGAACTCCATCAGGCCGTTGACTACGGCACAAGAGATCCGAGAAACGATCAAGGAGATGGTGGACACCATTGGACCGTTTGCGTTTATCATGTTTGTATGCAATAAGATTTCCATGGACGAGATTGACCCTGATACGGGAAAAGCTCCGTGGATTTTTGAGAGTTTTAAAGATGACAAAGAAATTTTAAGAAACATATGCAAAAATATATTGGGGATCTCAACAAAAATCTCTGATAATTTTGAGTATTTGGTTGCAAAACTCTTTGCTGCCGACTCTATCGTAATAACCGGGTTTTCCGGTGAGTTTCGTTTTGCGAATCCGTTCATGTCGCTATATCGGACAATTATCAACCACATGAATTTATTTGATCCGTTACTGTTAAAGTTCGCCTCAAAATCAAATTTTATCGACAACCTGAACCTTTTGGACTCCTATTCTGTCCTAAACGACCTATTGCTGGCGCTCGTTGACGCAAAAATCCGTGACATCAACACAAAAAGGGAATTTCAGGCGAGGTTGCTGCCCCTTGCCGCCACAACAGCGTCCAGAAGTATTATAAAGCTTGTCCTCGAGCGCTTCAGCGACCAGACTTTCTTACGCAAATTGCAATCCCGCACGTTAGGAGCACAAATAGAGCTCGTGCCCCGGGATAAGTTGGACGATGTAAAGGACATCTTAGGCGCGCAAGAGATGAAAGCAATCATAGACGCAGATCCCGACTTCTTTACGATCGACTCGCAAACGATCGAAAAGTACCTGTATAAAAATTCGTTCGCCTTTTCCGACCTCGAAGATAAGTATTTTCACCATCATCACTTCACGGAAGGCGGAAAGCACCTTGACTTTCGAAATGTCGTTACGTTGGGCGTCGCAGACGCGTTCTGTTCGGAGTTATACGCCCTCTTCAGCAAGATACCGACCCAAGCGACACTCGACGGTTCGGGTAAAAAACTTTATTTCCGTTTCGGCGGAAGAACAAGCCCAGGAGTAATTCCGAGTTCCGGCTATTTTTCCGAGGATTACTACGTAATCGATTTCGGTAAGGAAAAGGGTCTTAGCGACCCCCAAAACTTCTTTAACATGCGGCTCCTCTACGCCGGTCTCCTCAGAGGATTGAGCGTGCGGATAGGCGAAACCGAAACATTAACTAAAAATAAGGATGTTCTCATCGGCGAGTTTACGATGTTCGGAGCGCGTCAAACCGGCAAACTCGAAGATCTCAACCAGCGTCAAGCCAAACAAAATATTGACGAGTTCGTTGTGGGGTTCTTCGGCCCCCCTCGCTCCTTTTTGCCATTTTTTGCTAAGGATCAATCCTATAATTTACTTTGGGCAGATCCCGAACCGTTTTTAAAGTGCCTCGCCGACGGGGCTAAGGTAGATAAGTCCACAGCGAATACTGACAATCCTACTTATACCGCCTTGGACCTCGTCAACAAATATCTCGACCTTGCCGAGCTTGACAAAATTATCCAAAACTCCCAAAAATACTCCAAAAATCAAATTAAAAATTGGAATAAATTGTATGAAACTTATAGTAATAAAGGAAAAATTGAAGAGCAGAAACAAATTGAACTTATCATCAACTTGCTCTTTGAGATCAAGGATAAAA
>WJKD01000099.1 GCA_014729315.1 Promethearchaeota archaeon
CATAAGAACAATCCCTTTTCGACAACAGATTCAATTCCATTATGTAAATAATCTCTTACAAGCGCAACCGGACCCAAACCATATTTACTCCCATAAATATTCCCAAATGCTCTAAAAGCACTACAAGTTACGTGACAGCTCTTACAGCTAATACATTTTAAAAGGTCTTTGTAAAACATATTTTCTTTAATAGCCTTACTTCGCCATTCGTCGACGAGAATAACTACGACTTCCTTCGCACCGTACATCCCAAAGACTCGCGAACCTTGCACATCTGAAGTATTGGAAGGTGCCGAAATCAAGCTAATGTAAGCTCCATCCACGTTCATAATCCTCTCTTGTATTTTTGCGCATAACAACGCGTCAAACACAGTAGGAACGATTTTTTGAACTCCGACAACAACAATATGTTTTTCGGTTGCTCGAGTGATAATACTAATATTGCCCTCGTTCTCGACGAGCACTATAGATCCATCGTCTGCTGAAATTGCGTTTGCCGAAGTAAGTGAAACTTTTACATCATTAAGCAACTCAGGACGGTATGTTTTTCTAAAATAGGCAACGATAGCTTCTGGCGTTGGTTCCACGTCTACTCCATGTTTTTCTTTAATTTTTGCTACGATTCTTTCTGGCTTGAATTGAACACCCGGTCCTAAAGAATAGGTGGGATAATCATAATCCAATAAATCGCAGATAACATCGCCTAAATCGGTTTCTTTTACCTTAATGTTATTCTCTTTTAATACATTGTAGAGCCCTATGTCTTTAGCTTCTAGAGACTTCGATTTATAGAGTACTTTGTTATCGCCTAATTCCTCCATGAAAATCTTTTGAGCTTCCTCGTTTGTTTTAGCGTAATGTACTTTGAAATGATTCGTTTTTTCAAGAATTTTCATACAATCCATCACATATTGGTCCATATTGTCCAGAAAATCTTGTTTCATTTCTTGTAGACGCTTCTTGTGTCGTTCGATAAACTCTCTACTTGTATCCTTGTAGAGGAACCTTAAATCGTACGATTTGTATTTAGCTTGACAGCCTAACCTCCATATATCCGTAAATTTCGCGTATTCACTTTCAGGATTTTCTAATTTCTCTATTTTTTCCTTAACTTTTTCGTATAATTCTTGTGCTTTTTCACCCATTGATCGGATCAACTCCCTCCATTAATCTTAGGATAAAGTTTTCAAATTTTATAACTGGGGTCTTAATATCGTTTTCCTCTCTAATTCGATTTAACGCAGTATAACAAAATGGACACGCAGTCAATAATGCTTTTGCCATTCTCATTTGATCAAATATTAATTTGGAATTATAATCGCTGTTTTCCTTGAAAACGGCGTAAGCTCCACCTCCCGCTCCACAGCATAAAGAATTTAACCTATTATTTTCCATCTCGTCGAGTTTAATTTTTCCTTTTATCTTTGAGATAATGTTTCGGGCTTCCTCGATAATTGGGACTTCGGCATTTCTCAGATGACACGCATCGTGGTAATAGATTTTTAATCTCTTATTACCATCGTATTTGAGATTTAATCTGTCAAGATTTTCTTTTTGATTTAAAAATTGAAGTAGATGCATTATTTTTACTTTGAAGTCCGCTCCGAGATATTTAGGATAATATTTGGTTAGATAATTGTAACAACCCGCGCAAATAGTTATTAATTCTTCTACATTGTTTTCCTTGAACCATTCGTTGACCATTTTTACGTGATCTGCGATTTCTTCTTCATTTGCGAGTTGATGTGCTAAGGAACCACAACAAGGAGGATTTTCAATCACTTCAAATTCCTTGTCTAAAGATTGAATTATCTTTTTCGAGCTTTCGCAAGCTTCTTGATAGCGGGCTGACGATAAACATCCGAAATAAATTAATTTCGTCATATAATTAATTGTAATTCTTTATACTTTTAAATCTTTAATTGTTATTTTGTTTAATTAGCTAACTTAAATTAGAGTAATAAGGACTCATAAATCCGTTGAGATATGTCTTTTTGTGTGCTTTATTGCATAATGTTCCACATTTTTATTTCACGATGTTTTTTATCAAGTATTAGAAAATATTTTATAGAAATTAAAAATGAGTGAAAAACCAAATATTATTTACATTTTAAACGACCATCAAGCATTTTACGGACATGGAGAAATGGCGGGAAGTCCCAAAATCCAGAGACCTAACATCGAAAAACTTGGCAATGAAGGCGTTAAATTTACGCGAGCGTATACGGCGTGTCCTTTGTGTGGACCCGCGAGAAGAACAATGCTTACTGGGTTATTCCCCCATAACCACGGCGAGATAAAAAACGAAACCAACCATAAATACGATAGAGAACTTTACCTAAGTAAGCTAGCGGAAGGAGGATATAAAAATTATTACTTCGGCAAGTGGCACGCTGGAAGAGGGCTGCCTCACGATTTTCAATGTGAAGGATTTTCGTGCAAGGCCTACGGAAATCCCTATATAACTCCTGAATACAAAGAATACATAAAAAAGCACGATTTGCCTGATTTTGAAGTAAGAATCAAACACAGTTTTATGGATCCAAAAAGCAATTATACTACACAAGTGCACGGAATTATAGAAGGAGCGCTATATAAACCGGATTTCGTGTCATTGTCAACCCATACTACTGGACTTATGACCACACCTAAAGAAACTCACGAAGCCTATTTTCTAGCATATTTAGCATGCGAAAAATTAAAAGAAATTGCCAAATCTGACAATCAAGAACCTTTTCATATGAGAATAGATTTTTGGGGGCCTCATCAACCTTATTTCACCACTCAAGATTTTTTAGATCTGTACGATCCAAAAGAAATCAAACAACTACCAAGTTTCGACGAAAATTTAAAGAAAAGCAATAAACCAGAGATTTATCAATCTAATTTTGATTATCCCATTAGCGAGGATGGAAAATTAATATATCCTAATCCTGTGCCCTGGGAAGTATGGCAGGAAGTATTAGCTTATAACTACGCACAGCAGACCCTCGTAGACGAAGCAGCGGGCAGGATTCTTGATACTCTCGAAGAACTTGGCTTATCAGATAATACGTTGGTTATATATTCTACAGATCATGGAGATGCCGTAGGATGCCACGGGGGGCATTTTGACAAGGATTCCTACATGCCCGAGGAGATGATGCGAATTCCGATGGTTCTTCGTTATCCTGGCGTTGTTGAGGAAAAACAAGTTTCGGACAAACTCGTGAGTAATATTGATTTAGCACCTACATTTCTAGATGCTGCGGGACTTAAATTTAGCGAACCAGTTGATGGGAGAAGTTTATTGCCTATTAGCAAAACCCCCGAATCTGAATGGCGTGAAGATTTAATGTGCGAAACTCACGGACATTACATCTTACATAATGGCCGAATGCTTGTAACTGATAGATATAAATATGTGTGGAACGAGGATGATTTAGACGAGCTTTACGATTTAAAGGAGGATCCTTTTGAGTTAAATAATTTGATTAATCTTGGAGAGTATAAAGATATCCTCGATGATTTAAAAAAACGGTTAACGAAATGGCGAGATAAAACAGGAGATATTGTGGATAAAAGTATGATTTACGGAAAAAGACTTAAAATACCTCGTTAATCCGAGAAATGGAAACTAAATACTCGCGAATGAAATTATAAAATATTTTTTATTATATTTTAATTTCTACAATATAATTTGGAACAAGAGAATGTAAAGAAAGGATTTTTCTTTGGAATAATTGGAACAATATTAGGAGGTTTCAATCCAATAATCGCTAATTCTCGACCTTGCGTCATTGATGCTTACCTATTTTCTGCTATGACCGTTGTGGTTCAAGCGATAATATTTTTTCCTTTAATGCTTATCGAAAGTAAAAGAATTAAATCTAATTTTGCGCATGATTTAATTTCAAGCGAGGAAATGGAGAGACATTTATATGGTTATAAAAAAAATATTCCACTCATTATATTTTTGGGATTAAGTTTTGGGTTTTGTTTTGTTTTGTTTTTTCTAGGTTATCAACTCGCAGGTGCGATTAACGGTACACTAGTATTAAAAACAACGATTTTCTTTTCAATTTTATTTGATTGGATTATATTGAGAAAAAAATTATCGTTAACGCAGTTAATTTTTTCTTTCGTCTTATTTTTCGGGCTATTTTTGGCTGTTACTCAAGGTTCATTCAATATTATTGAATTAAACATAGGGGTTGTTATAATGCTACTGGTTTCGGCAATATGGATGTTTTCACACGCACTTTCAAAGCCTATGTTGGATAGAGAAGAGATAAGCTCATTAAAACTAGTATGTATAAGAAATTTTATATCAGCAATATTTCTCTTCTCAACTTACTTCATATTTTATCCTTTAGAGAATATGAATCTTTTAATTAATCCTATTAATCTATTTTGGGGATTGTTAATGGGAGGAATTTATGGATTCGGTCTTTACTTGTGGTACAAAAGTATGCAAAACATCAGCGTAAGTAAAGCGACGATAATCGTCTCGGGAAACCTTATAGTCACAGCGATTTTTGCTACGCTAGTGCTGGGCGAAATATTTAGTTATTATCATCTAATAGGCACTATTTTAGTTATCACATCAATTGTAATAATCGTAAATCCTTTCAAAAAGTAACAAATCGAAATAGTTTAAATTCATATACATCTTTTCCTAAATAAGATGGTTGACGAAAAATACATTAAGGGAGTGGTATTTGCTCTTATTTCATTGTTTTTAGTGTCAATGCAACCAATTGTAGCTATTTCCCGGCCGAAAGTATTAGACGCGTATTTGTTTGCGGCGATGACTTGCATAGTTATGGCTTTGTTTATGTTTCCACTTATTATTGCAGAACGTCACAAATATAGCAATCTAAGTAAAAAAAATCCCGCAAAATCCGACGAATATCGCTCTATTTTGAATGGTTGGAAAAAGCATAAAAGGATTTTAATTTATGTGGGGATTAATTTTGCCGTAGCTCAGGTTATTTTTTTTCTTGCATACGAATTAGCGGGGGCAATAAACGGTTCCTTAGCGCAACAAACTACTATTATATTTGCGTTACTTTTTGGATTTCTTATTCATCACGAAAAAGTTACTAAGATTCAGATTGTATTTTCTATTATCTTATTATTTGGACTAACATTTGCGATAACCCAAGGAAGCTTTAATCTACTCGAATTCAATTTAGGAGTATTGCTAATGTTGATGACCGCAGCAATCTGGATGCTTGCACACACTTTTACCAAACCCATTTTAGAAAAAAACGAATCAACTGCTATTCAAATCGTTTTCATCCGGAATATAATCTCCGGCTCATTGTTGTTTTCCACATATTTTATATTCTTTCCTATAACGAATATATTGCTACTTTTAGAGCCTATTAATGTATTTTTTTTCATAGCGATGGGATTTTTCTACGTTTTTGATATTTTATTCTGGTATAAATCTTTGACAAATATAGAGCTTTCTAAAGCATCTGTATTGGTAAGTCCTATGCCGATATTAACAGCAATTTTTGCTTTTTTAATTTTAGGAGAGTTACTTACTATTCATCATCTCATTGGAGCGTTTATAATTATTATATCAATAATAATAATCGTACGGAAGAAAAAGGAGGATTCCTTTGTAAGTGAAAAATTATAAAGCTTTATATTCCTTTTCACTTTTACTCTATCACCGTGGATAACGATAATTTAAAAAAAGGAATCACGTTTGGTTTATTCGGTGTAGTCTTAATTGGATTACAGCCAATCGTCGCAAATAGCCGTCCTAGCGAAATAGATGCATATATTTTCGCGGCGATTACGATTTTAATCGAGGCACTACTCTTTTTCCCTATAATGATGATTGAACGACGAAGTTTCAAATCTAAATTAGCAAATGTAAAAAACGAAGATGATAAAAAGGATATCAAATCGCTTTTGAACGGGTGGAAAAATAATAAGC
>WJKD01000100.1 GCA_014729315.1 Promethearchaeota archaeon
AGATTATAGCAAATTATCAGAACATATGAAAGAGGATATTTGTCCTCATGTCGGCTACTTTTTTGGAATGAGCGATGGAGGCCACGGCCCTACTCACAAAGAAGTGGCTTACGCTAATCATTTATCTGAACTTGAAATGTTTAAATGGAGCAAGGTCAAAACTTTTTACGATAAAATAGAGAGATTTTCTAAGAATTTTCCAGTATGGAACGACGAGATGTATTTAGAAAATCATAGAGGTTGTTTTTCTAATCATTCCGAAGTGAAAAGAAGAAATCGGAAATACGAGAACTTGTTAATATCGTTTGAGAAGCTTCTCACCTTAACTTCTTTATCATATCCTAACTTCCAATACCCCCGAGAAAAGATGGAATCTCTCTGGAAAATTACTTTAAAAAATCAATTTCACGATGTTTTACCCGGAAGCTCCATACCCGAAGTTTATGACGAGGTTTGGGACGACTGGAACGAAATTGATGGTTCTGTCCATTCTATCGTTGGAAATATCTCTGAAATATTTTCCAATAGTCCTGAAGGATCAGTTAATAAAAGGGACCGAGAAATTTTGCTCTTTAATCCTTTATCTTGGGAAAGAGAATCAAGATTATTTATCCCTGCAACCATATTCGACGATGGAGCTATATTAAACTCCATAGGAAAACCCAATTACGCTCGATTAGAAATTTTCAATGGGACCGAAAAATCTTATATTTGTCAACCTATTAAAGCTGAGTCAGAAAACGCTCGAAATCCCCATCCTCCAGGATGGTGGACTTGTATAAAAATAAACGCTCTTTCACTCGTTCGGGCTAAACTGACCTTATTAAGCGATTCAGAAAGTCGTAAAATCGCAAAAAAAGACAATTTACTGATATCTGAGAGCGAGATTGCAAACAATCTGATAACAATCAAAGTTGACCAACAAAATGGGGCAATTACTGAAGTTCGCGTTGAGGGTATCAATGATGGAAATAACCTCTTGAAAGGTACAAATAGTAATCTTACCTACGGTTTTCTTGACACTGACGAACGCTTTCCCGCGTGGAATTTAACTCCCGAATATTGGAATCATCCGCTTGACTTACCAAATAATGTTAATCTACATACAAGAGTCGCTGAAGTGGGGCCTATCTTTGCGACTTTGGAAATATCAAAACTCTTAGGGATTAGTCCCGTATCTCAAACGATTACGCTATTTAAAAATGATCCAGAAATCTATCTTAGCTATTTTACGAATTGGAAACAAAAGAAAGCGATGCTTAAAATTCTCTATAACACCAATACCAACGCCGAAACAGTTACTGCTGACGGAATGTATTGTTCGGTAATCCATAAAACAAATCCTAATATACCTTGTGATAAAGCAAGATTTGAAAAGATATGTCATAAATACTTTGACATTAGTACACCGAATAAAGAATGGGGTTTGACACTTATTAACGAAGGAAAATATGCGTTCGATGTGGAGGATGGAAAAATAAGATTGACCTTATTGCGTTCATGTTTATACCCGCCTCCCGCACCCGAAGCTTGGGTGAATGAGGAAAGGAAAATAAACGAAGAATTATACCTACACACCCCTCCTGAATATAGCGAATTGGGTCCCTTTGAATGCAGATACGCCATATTACCTCATAAAGGAGGCGCCTTAACCGATAATGAGGGGAACTCAAACCCGATAGTAAAAAGAAAAGCAGAAGAATTCAATTCTCCTGTCATAATCGTTCCTTTAGAAGGTGGATTCAACGATAAATTGTCTGCTTTAAACTTACATAAACCATTAATAGAAATAGACGCTCAAAATGTCTATTTAGGTGCTCTCAAGAAAAAAGAATGGGAAACTCAAGATACGCTTATCGTTAGATTTGTAGAGGGACTGGGAGTATCCACTCAGGTGAACGTGAGATTTAGCGTGATCTTCTTGAAGAAAATAAAACATATTAAAGCCGTTGATTTAATTGAGAGAGAAAGTAATTCAAATTTTACGTGGGATCAAAATGATGGGATATTATCTTTCGAAATAGGGGAATTTGAAATCATTTCTTTCGAAATTGTTTTGTAGATTTTTATTTTTAATTTTACAAACGCACTTCTTTTTTTGATTATCTTACTATTGGAATCCCTCTTTCTTTAAGGTTTTTTACCACGAATGGATATCTCATTAGGGATTCAAATTCTAAGTCTGGAATTTGTAGCCTTCTTATCTGCTCGTCAGTAAAAATGTCAACAACGATAGCAGCTCTATTCTCAATTCCGTATCGATTTAATAGTTCTAAAGCTCTTAATTGCTTTTTGAAATTAATTCCCTCGGAACCTGTGATAATTTCGAAACTTCTCTCATCAACACCCTTTAACGATACCCGCACATAAAGATTTTTAAATTTTGAAAGTATTTTAACGTATTGTTCGTCTAATAAAAGTCCATTTGTTTCTAAAACGAATAACCTATGCTTGGGAATTAAGGAGATAACCCCAACCAAATGGGGTTTGCAAATCGTAGGTTCACCCCCACTTATTCTTACTAAGGGAAGATTCATACTAATTAGCGTATTTGCAACCTCGTTAGGACTATAATAGCTGCCATCTTTTTTACTATTCCACACTTTTTTTTGTGCCCAGCAATAAGCACATCGCAGATTGCACCCAAGACAATCGGCTGTTGCGCAACCACCATAAAATTGAGTTTTTCTGAATCTATAATATTTTCTCGTATTTCCCTTACAAATTCCCTCGTTTATCATAAAATTCTACTCTTAGACATAAATGTTCAAGCAAATAGATAAACTTTATTAAAAATTAGTCTATACAATTCGTGTTAAAAAAAGACAATTGAGATTTTTATCGTATAAACACAAGTTTAAATTAAAATTTTTAAATTAATAGATCAAATATGATTAAGTCAATTCTTGTTTGTGACTCCGAAGGTTACGTGTTCTATTCTCGGATCTTTGACAAAGATAAATTTGATTACGACTCCACTTTGCTCGGAGGCTTTATCACGGCAATTGCCACCGTTGGCAGAGAGCTATTTAAAGAAGAAATCGCAACGATCTCATTCGGATATAACGATACCGCTCCAAATATCGTCGTCTTGTACAAGGAATTTTTCCATACCGATAAGAAAATCTATTTTGTCTTTATCACGAAAGGAGACATCGACTTGAGAAAAATTAAAGACGTGTGTACCAATATTTTTATCGAAAATAAAAACGAGCTAAAGGCAACGGGCGTCAAAAAGAATTTACAAGATAAAATCAATAAAGTCATTCAATTAAAGCTTGTAAATTGAATTGAATTTAATTACTTAATATAATTTAACTTTATAATATGTCTGATTAACTACGTAATAAATCTGTTTTTGAAGTATACCTATTCTGGGAATAATCTGAGACCTTAAACTGATTCTCTCTTTCGTCAAGAACGGTTAATTTATTCTCCCTATTCCGAAATAAATTAGACTTCCTCCGATAAACGAGAAAATAACTCCGAATAACCCTATTAAATTCCTAACAACAGGATGGTCTAAGAAATTTGAGAGCATTATAGAATACATTAAAAAATAGATAAAACAAAGACCGATTATGTAAAATCTGAACTTGCTTTTTAGGGTAGTATCCGTAAATCTAGTATATGCTAACACCGAAAGATATAAACTCGGAAAAATAGTAAAACAACTTACCACAACGATGAGATAAAAAAATAAATAGGGATTCCAAATCGGAATCCATCCTGTAGTTTCGTTAATTATGACTCCTCTGGGTATTAACACCATGCAAATGACGATTATGCTATAAATTAAAATTATAGATAATTGTTTTTTGGTATCCTTGATATCTATTTTATTCATTAATACCATATTGAATAATAACGCAAATACAGGAGATAAAAATATAAAAAATAAAGTCAAATAATACAAAATTAATACGATTATCTCTTCAAAAATGAGAACAAAAATAAAATTAATAAATAATCCTATTGAACACGAAAAGAAAAATCCACTTAAAATAAGATTTAACCTTTTTGCCCCGCGCCTAATTATACGAATTCCAACAAATAAAAAATAGGCAAACACTAACCCTTGAACCACGTATACCGTTAAAAATCCAACCAATGTAAATTCGGGAATTTGCATTTGCATTAAATCAACTCGATTAGTGTTTTTTCGATAACTCTAGAAATACGAATGCGGGAAGAAACAAGGCGCTATTGATCCCTAATTGTCCTTTAACTTCTATCTGTATGGTTATATATCACGTCGAAGATCTATATAAATATACTTAAACTATTCGCAAAATCGTCTTGAAAATGAGGCAACCCATAATTATTAAAAATTATTTTGAAAAGAAGCTTTTCATTCCTTTAAACTTTTGAAATGTTGTTAAGTAGAGAGGATTTAAATAGAGTAAATCTTCTATGAATATACCGGTCGACAAAAATTCTGGGTGACGTGTATCTCGCCCTACCACAGAGGCGGTCGTAGTGTGCGGATCAAACTTTCTAAATGGGTTCTCAAGTCAAGATTTTGGCCATATTCTAGAGCGATTAGACGCAATCGAGCTTTTGACGAACTTTGAGACGTGGGAGGAGGAGCGAGCGTTCGACACAATAAAGAAAAGCTACGACCGCCTCAAAACCATCTACGAGTTGTTAAACGCTTATAATTCAGATCTCACAGGAGAATTGAGAAATTTAATAGAACTTTTATTTCTGAGCTGGTGGCGGTGCGAGATTTGTCAAACGCAGAGTACCTTAAAGATTTTTACGCAAAGTGAAGGTGAACGCTTATTCTTTCTTAAATTCTTCAAGAAGCTCGAATTTATTAACACTAAAATTGACGATTACTTATCAAAAACTTGTTTGTAATTATAGAAGGTAAAATCTTATACTCAGAGCAAAAATTTAAGTTTTAGGTTGTTAAACCTTGGTTATCGGGTTTCTCTACGAAAGATTATTCTCTAAATCGTTTTAGTTGGACGAGCAAGAATAGAGAGAGAAATGAAAATCTGATGATAATTATGTAATCTCTCCTGTAATAACGCGAATGTCTTGTTTGATGGCTTTTTCAAAATTAACTCGATTAATCTCAAGACACGCCAAAATAAGACCATCGTAGTCTTTACCGTGTTGTATCTTAAATAACTTTGCTTTAAGGAGAAGATCGGCTATATCTCGATTATCTGCAGTGGACTTAATTTCCATTAAGAAGGTCTTTCCATCTTGAATAACTACATCAATGTCAGTGGTATATCCTTCGTAATAAACCTCTCCTCTATCGTCTTTCAACACTTCTCGAGTGACATTCTTTTTATCAATATTTTCTTGGATGAGATCATCTCGAAGTAAGTTTAATATCATTTCCTCTAATTTAGATCCGCTTCTTGAACTAATTGTCGCAATAGAGACTTTCAGTTCTTCTCTATCCCTTCGAGCTTCATCAAAACCTTTATTCATCTGCTCAATAACTGCTTCAAATCGTTCATCCATGGTTCGCTGCATCGCTTCGAACCGCTCGTCCACTTTTTGGAACCGTTCTTCCATGGTTCGCT
>WJKD01000101.1 GCA_014729315.1 Promethearchaeota archaeon
AATTCTTTCTCTTTATTTGCAATCTCCGCTGTCAGTTCTTGTTTTATTTTTATCATCTTTGCCATATTTTTCCTAAATTCTTTAGCTTCGCGTTTAATTTTATCTTTTTCTTGTTGTTTAGTGAGAATTCTTTCTTTTTCTTTTGTTTTTATAAGATTTGTAACCTCGTCTGCTAACGTACCAACTTCTCCCACTGCTAATTTGAGTCTTTTTTCTTCTCTTGACCTCTCTGCTTCTGCTAATGTACGTTTGGTCTCCAGTTCTCTCTGTATTCTTTCTATTTTCAACTGCTCAGCTTGGTGTTTTTCCTCCAGTTGTTTGGTCTTATTTATTTCTTCTTGAATAAAATGAATTTGTTGATCCCAACCCATTTTTTTGAAGTGAATTATTGCTTGGTTAAATAGATCATAAGCCTCGGTAAATTCTTTAAGCATAGCCTTCTTTTGAGCTTCGTCAATGATTTTAAATCCAATAACTTTTAATTCTTCTTCGTGTTTCTTTTTCGCCTCAAATTCTTGTAATTCTAGTCTTTGCGCTTCTTTTTCCCTCAGCAATTTTTCAGTATGCTTCTTAGTTAATTCTTGGAAATTTTCATATTCTTTTTGCTTTTTTATTTCTGCTTCTGCTTCTAATTTTCTTTTCTGTTCAAAAATTGCTTTTTCTTCGTTCAAATCATTAATTAATTCGTTTAAATTTTTTATTTCTGGTTCCCATCCAATATTCTCTTTTAAAATGTCTCTCGCCTGTATATATAGGGAAATTGCTTTATCGTACTCTGGGCTACTTAACTTTAAAAACTTAGCCCCTCTTTTCATAAGCGAATTGGCAGCTTCACGTGCATCTTTTTTTGCCTCAATGATTTTTTCCCTTTCCTCTAAGGCTAGCTTCTTGGCTGCTTTTCTAACTTTCTCAGATTTTTGGCGCTCCTCAATAATCTCTTCCAATTCTTTAACTTCTTTCAAACGCTCTAATTCTTTTTGTAATTCTAATTCTTCTAATTCCTCTTTTTGTTTTTTCAAGTCTGCAACTTTTATCATCATTTCCTTAATCGAATCGACGGGAAAACGTAATTCATTAAGTATTAATTGCGCTTTTCGGTAAGATTCTAAAGATCTACCATAATCGTTCCTTTTTATGAAAGTTTCCGCATTTTCTAATATATCAAACGCTTGTTGCTTCCGTTTCTGAAGTGAAACTTGCATTTCCTCTTTTGTAGCAACCAATACTTCTTTTTGTTTTAAGCGTTCAATTTCAATTTGAAATTCACTGATAACAGAATCAAAAAATTCAGACTCTTCTTTTTCTTTTTGTAGTTTAGTTATTCTTTCTTTTTCTTTCTGTTTTTCCTTATCTTCTTTTTTCTGACGGACGATATTTATCATTTCGATAATTGAATCCGTAGGATACTTAATTTCTCTAAGAATTGACTCTACATCTCGGTAAAACTTTATAGCTTTATCGTATTTAGCTTGACTCGTGAGTAATTCTGCTTCTTCTAATAAATTGTAAGCTTCGTTCTTTATCTTTGAAAAGGTTTCAGAGTCGGTCTCAATTAACTCTAGTTCCTTTTCCTTTAATTTTTCACGTTCGGATTCAAGCTGTTTCTTAATTCTCTTATGAAAAGCTAATTCTTCTTTTTCTCTTTGTATTCTCTGCTCCAATTCTTTCCTTTTTGATATTTGCGACTGTTTTTTCTTCTTCTCAATTTCTTTAATTGCATTTTCAATTAAGGGCAATTCCTCAGTCCAGTGAATTTGAGCAAATATATTACCCGCACTTTGATACGCATATATCGCCTTATCAAAATCCCCTTCAACTAACGAATCTTGAGCACTTGCGAGATATTTAAAGGCTAATTGTTTTCTCTGCTCTTTAATTTTTTTCTCTTCTTCATACTCCTTAATTTTTAGTTGTCTTTCTTTCAGTTTAGTGCGTTCTCTGCTAAGTTGAGCTGAAATTTGTTGACGAAATTGATCTTCTTCTTTAATTCTTTGCTCTTTTCTTCTTTGTAAGTCTTGTTCCATCCTTTGCTGATAATTTTTTCTCTTAAGTATGTTTTTTAAAGTCGTCTCAATTTTTGGGACATATGATTGCCATCCAGAACCTAATGTTTCCAATTTTTTCTTAGCTAATTCGTATTTTTCAATCGATTCGTTAAATTTATGTTCTTTCAATAATGCATCTGCTTCGTTAAGTAATTTATAGAATTCGCTTTCTTTCCTCTCTTGTTCACGCTTTTTCTTTTCGAAACGTTGCTTTTTAAGCTCGTAATCGTCAGGAGCTTTCAAACTTGGTTGTTTTTTCTTTTCTTTAATGGATTGTTGAATTCTGGTAATTTCCTCTTGTCTTTTTACCTTCATTCTATCTGCAATCTCTTCTCTTTTTTGTTTCTGGTTAATATCTTCAATAAAATTTAAAATCGGCGAAATATATGAATCCCATCCAATTGATTTTAAGAGATCAATGGCCTCTTCAAATTTTGAAATTGCATCGTTATAATTTCTTTTTCGTTCTAACAATTTACCATGATCTATTAGCTCAAACGCCTTTTTTTGAGTCTGCTCTTCTTTCTTCTTTTTTTCCTCGAATTTTGCTATTTTGACCTTCATAGCTTCTTTTTCGTCACTTGATTCAAATGAGCTGGATTTTACGGGTTCAAACTGAATTTCTTCAAATTTTATTGATTCTTCTTGAACAGATTGAGCTAGACCTTGGTCTTTTTTTAATTTATCAATTATAATTTGTACATTATTGGTATAATCGTTCCAACCGATTGAGTTTAGTAATTGAACAGATTCCTCGTAAGCTTTAATTGCTTTATCTATTTGGTTTACCTTTTCAAATTCTTTTGCATTATCAATTAATTTGAAAGCTTTATTTTGAATTTCTCCCTCTCGCTTTTTCTTTTGTTCGAATGTAGTTATTGCTTTTTCCTTCGCTTCAGCATCTTCGATCAAGGGCTTTTTAATTGCACTTGATTTTAACCCTGTAGAGCCTTTACCTATTTGTTGAGTGTATCTAATTTCCTTTTGCGATTGTTTGATTCGCTGCTGCTCTAAGTCGTTGGTCAGTTCTATTATTTTTGATTTCAAGTTTTCTAACTGTGTTTCTGTCCAACCCGACTCTACTAATAGTTTTATCCCTGCGTAATATTGGATAATTGCATCTTCAAAATTACCCTCGTCTTCGTATTTTTTAGCGTGTTCTAAAAACTCAAACGCTTCTTCTTGGAGTTTTTCCGCCTCTTGTTGGATTTGAGTTCTTTCAAAATCTTTTTCTTGTTTTATGTAATTGTTCAATTCTGTGATTCTGGTGTAAATATCTTCAATCCTGTGTGGTAAATATCCGCTATGTTTTAGATTTTCTGCAGCTTTTGTATAAAACTGAATTGCCTTAGAAAAGTTTCCATCTTCTTCAAATTTCTCAGCCCGATCAAGGAATTCTAAGGCTTGTTGGGCTAATTCTTGTGAACTTGGTTTGTTCTGCATTTTTAGATTAGCTCTTGAGTTATTAATTATGGTAATTAGATAATACAAAAAACAATTAAACTTGATACATTTCTCTAATTAAAGTAAATATAATGATGATTATATTAAAACTTCTATTCAAAATACTAAAATAACTACGAACTTATAATATAATTATACTTTTTAAATGATTATAATTATTCTTAATACTAATTATGTCTGAAGAAATCGCTGTAATTTTGAATTCAATTTCATCTAAATGGGCTTGTTTACGTTCCGACGGAACTCTGGTTAATACATCTTTAAAGGATGAAACAATAAGCAAGAGCAAAATAATTAGAATTTTAAAAACGCTCGTAAACGAAACACATGTCGAAAGCGTTATCATCTTCAGCGATTTAGTTGTCTATAGGCCCGTCTTTGATATGTTTATTTTCATAATGGAACGGGTTCCAAGAAATTTAATGAGAGAAAGTTTTTCGCAGATTTCTAACAAATTTAAAGAATCAAAAAAGAGTTTCAAAAAGAAAAAATCAAAACATATAAACATTGAATTATCTCTATTTTCTATGTCGTTGGAAGAGGGTCCTGAGCCAGTATTTTATATTCCAAGAGATTATGATGAAGATTTAATTTTCAAAGTTTGCATGAAAAGTTTGCTCTCATTACAAGTTGAATCTGAAGGTGCGAGTAAGGATATGATTTCGTTTCAACCTTTTGTCGACTTAGATTCGCTTGGAATCGTCAATACCTTTCAGATTAAGGATAAAAACGCTCGAGGAGGTGCATTTGACTCTGCCTTGACCATTTTAGTAGATTATAAGTATAGAGCTATTATATACGAAAACTATTCGAAAATTGAAAAAATCTTTTCTCAAGCAAGGAATAAAATAATTCGTCAGTATAATTCTGATCAAAAATATAAGAAAATCCTTCAATCCTTAAAAGACAGCATGACTTCGATTACTTTTGAATCTATTAAAGCAGAAGATCTTAAATCTGAGATGATTGAACAAATAAAAAAACTATTATAATAAATACCATTATAATGAATAATCATTCATTACATGCTATAAGAACATAAATATTGATTATCGATGAATACTGATTACAATAACATCATTATCGATTTTGAACCTATTTCTAGAAGGATTGAAGCAAACTCCGAACAATCTATATACGACATTCTTCTAAAAGTGGATATTAACATAAGAGCACTCTGTGGGGGCGTTGGAAAGTGCGGGAAATGTAAAATCTTAATCGAAGATGGAAAAGATCTTCTTGCTCCTCTAACAGATTCAGAAAAAGAATTACTTCAACCCAGTGAAATTCAAAACGGATGGAGGTTAGCTTGTCAAGCAAAACTTAAAAAAGTCTCTATTGTCAATCAGACGAAATCTACTCCTTCTCGTTTGAGAATTTTTTTACCCGATGATCTGTTATTAGAGGATTTCAACATTCTTACCACAGGAGTCAATAAAGAATTAGATCTTAATCCTGCTGTAAAAAAACTATATTTAGAAGTCGAAGAACCGACCTTGGAAAATCCTTTATCAGACACTGAAAGAATCTTGAAATCACTTTCTTCTAAAACGGCAAATCAAATGTCAATCAAGTCTCTGAATTTCGAACATATAGTCCTCCAAACCATACCAGATCTGCTAAGAGAAAAAAATCATCAAATAACCTTAACTATAATAGACGAGGAAAGAGTGATCTCCGTCGAACCGGGGGACACAAGTGAAAAAAACTTTGGGATTGCTTTTGACATAGGGACAACCACAATAGTGGGTTACTTAATCAATTTGAATAACGGAAAAATTTATTCAGTCTCCTCCATGTTAAATCCACAGACGGCATATGGAGAAGACGTTATAACGCGTATTACTTATATAAAAAACCACAAGGAGGGCCTTAAAAAACTACACGCCAGCGTAATTGATGCGCTGAATAGTATTATTCGAAAGAATTGCGAGAAGGCCAAAGTAGATCCTGCTAACATCTACGAAGCTACCATCGTTGGCAATTCCGTTATGCATCACATCTTTCTTAGATTCACTCCAGTTTATATTGGTTTGAGTCCTTATGTGCCAGTAATTCAACAACATCTTAATATAAAAGCACTTGATTTAAATTTGGATATAAACCAATCTGGAAATGTTTATGTATTGCCGATTTTTGCGGGATTTGTAGGCGCAGATACTATGGGCGTTATTATATCATCCAAGATTTACGAAGAAAAAAAATTAACATTAGCAATCGACATCGGTACTAATGGAGAGATTATTGTTGGGAATAAGGATTTTTTAGTTGTTGGATCTTGTGCTGCGGGGTCTGCTTTAGAGGGAGCACACATAGCAGATGGAATGAGAGCTGCGGCGGGGTCTATCGATTCTGTGGTAATTGATCCCGATACGCTGGAACCTAGCTACACGACGATTAAAAATAAAAAACCTATTGGTATTTGTGGTTCGGGGCTCATTGATCTAATTGCGGAAATGTTAAAAGCTAAAATCATTACAAGGAGCGGGTCGTTCAACAAAGAATTAGTAGATCATTCCAGAATAGTTAAATTTGATAAAAGTTATGCTTATATCGTAGTAAATAAAGACCTAACAAATATTGGAAAAGATATTCTACTCTCTCAAAATGACATAAGACAAATACAGATGGCTAAAGCTGCGTTTTATTCCGGATCAAAAATCATCCTTAATCATATTAAGGATAAAGGTTTAATAAAAAATCCAAAGATCGAACAAGTATTTCTTGCTGGAGCTTTTGGGAATTATATTAATAAAATAAACGCAAAATTCGTTGGTATGATTCCAGATATTTTAGAGGAAAATATTTACCAGATAGGCAATGCTGCAGGTATAGGTGCGCAAAACTGCCTTCTTAATAAAAATCTTCGGACTTTCGCAAATAAATTAGTAAAAAAGGTTGATTATGTTGAAATTGCGGTGAAGAAAGAATTTCAAAGACAATACGCAGAAGCTATGTATTTTCCACATCTTAAACTTGAGGAATTTTTAAGCCTAATAAATTATGAATCCATTCCGAAAAGATAATGATAATTGGAATTTTATTCGCTTGGTTTTCTATTCCCCATTTAAGCTTAAAAAATTGAAATCAGAAAACTTAAAATATTTGCTTAAGCGGTTCTAAATCTCGTTCAAAATTTCAAAAATTCGATTAGAATTAAAAAGTTTGGAATTAAATAGCAAAATTTTTTAAAATTGGAATTTCTTAATTTATTTAATTCATTTTATAAAATTGGAATTTATTAATGATTGTATCTTTAGTAAAAATATTTATAACATGAATTTATTAAAATTGTATTATATA
>WJKD01000102.1 GCA_014729315.1 Promethearchaeota archaeon
ACAATCTTTCCTGTTTTAGCCAGGTGAACCTCCACAAGGTCGTTCCTTCCGAGTTTGGAATATGCTCCGATCACCTGCACGATTTGGTCTTTTTCGAAAAAATCGCTTCGCATAACATCGGTTTGTTGGTCCCATAGAACAATTTTCGTGGTTCCCGTGCCGTCATTTATCAAAAATGAGCCGACCACTCCCTGGCTACCATCTTTACGCGTAAATTCTCGGATTGGAAAAATAGATTGGACGCGTCCGAGCAACACTAAGTTCGACATGTTCTCATCTAGCTCTCCAATGGATATTGTGAACTCGTCATAATCGATCTCGTCGTTCCGCTCGAATTCTGCGCTTAATCTTTCTTCTCTGCCGGCTTCTCCGACGGCGATACCGCATTTTTTTGCCACCATCAGCAGAATTGCTTCCTTCGACATAAATCCTTGAAATTTCATCGATTTCGATTTTACCATCTCGGAGATTTCTCTCTCGGAGTAGCCTAAGTCGAGCAGTGCGTTAAATGCATCTTCGCCCGATGATACAGAATCCGTCATCCAAAATCCGCTTGATTGTATTCTACTTTTATTAATAATTAATACATACCTTTGAAAAAAAAATAAAAAAATAGAGCAAAAAAATTCGGAGAGTTCGGGTTTTTGACAATACTAATTGAAGTGAATTTTGTGCTTGAGTCTGTGGTAGGCGTAGCTCGAACAAGCGCAGAGCGTTTTCACATTTGCTTGAATCAATTTGTCTTTTCTGAATTCCGAAGTGTCCTTAAGATCGGTCACATAGATCGTAAACGCCAGTTGCGTGCCTAGTTGCGGGTAGTAATTAATCGTTTTTAAGCACGATTGAAGTCTCTTGAGGTTCTCTCGAGCGCGAGTGTAGTTAAAAACGGGCGCAATTTTATGTATTTTATGGAGGTAAACGCGAGCTTTTAAGAATCGTTTTTTGGGATCGTAAGAAAGTGGGATCGAGCGCAAAAATTTGACAAAGTGCTTTATGGCGTTTATTGCTTTAACAAGTTGATTATTGACAGCATTAATCGGCAAGCCTGTATTCGACGAAATCGCAAATGAAACCGAGTAGGGTAACTTGGAAAAGAGTCTTTTCACGCTATGGTGTCGAAAGCAATGTTCTATGACCAATTGCCTTACATCCGTTAAGGTCTCTGAAGCAGCTTCGAAGGACTGTTTTAAAACGCGTTTGGATTCAGTCATAGCCTCTATTTCTCGTTTTCAATAGGTTGTTTTAATTGAATTATTTTTTAGATCTTTTGTGAGTGAACCTTTATAAAAGAAAAATAAAAATATACTATAGAAAAGAGTCGAGATTCATGTTTTTCAATGATTTGGGATGACAACTGCTAAAGGTCTTACGACACATTTCATAGGAGCTAATCAATTTGTTGACGTTATTCTCAACGCGTTCTTGATTGAGGTGGTGGTCGGAGCATGCCAGCTCGAGGATCGCTTCCTTGTTAGGTCGATCCCATCGCATATCGGGAAGAATTTCTAAGACTTCGGGAAATAAAAAGATTTTGCGGATCTTCTTGAGTAGATCGGTGGTGAGCTCCGAAAAATCGTGTTTGTCGCTCTCTGCCTTCATAATGTGTTCCATCTGCCCATATGTTCTAACCAGCGACAGGGCAGTTTTGGGGCCAATTCCCTCGATCCCGTCAAAATAGTCAGTGCCGATTAAAATAGCTATTTCGACTAAGTGGAATATATCAATGTCTAAATTATCGAGGTTATATTGTAAATCTAAGACGCGAGGGACGACCTTCTTATATATCCATTTTCCTCTTACCTTGCGTTTTTGCGATTTGTTGAGGTTTTGGAGCGTGCGAGGGCATCCGAAAACCATGGTATCGAAATCTTGCGAGATCGCGTAGTCGGCAATCTCTTGCTTGACCATGTGGGCGCATTGCGATTCTGCCGAAGCAGGTGCGAGGATGTAAGGAACACCCATCATACTTAAGAGCTTTTTTGACTCTTCGATAGCGTGCGGCCACGTAAACTCACGGGAAGAGGCGATACGTCTCGCCGTTGCATAGTCGTTTCGTTCAAGGGCGTTCCGATACCACTTTTTCGTGGTGAGGTAATCGTTCAATTGGTCCTTGGTGATCGCCCGTTTTAGCTCGTGGACGCGTCCGTCGAAACAAAAAATCGGTAATATTGACTTGGAATAATAGAAGATGACTCTGAACAAAAGCCCGTAAAGGTGAGAAATCGCTCTTCCGGTTCTGTCAGTCATAAACCTGGTCATCGAGTAGCGCTGCCCTTTGTAGGCGAAGCAAAACAAGCTCATGATTAAGTTCGGGGCGTCCACGGCGACAACTTTACCATTGATGTCGGAAAAATTGACTTTTTTCTGAACCAGAATTTCTTTAAGTTTAACTCCCATTATTTTTAAAGCTTCTTAGAAAAATATAAAGAAAAAAATTAATATCAAGTCGTAAAAAAATCGAAATCAGTAAATACATAAAAATTTTAAATCATTAAAAAGGAGTAAAGTCCCAAAAATTCCTCTCAGCCCGAGCCCTCGTCGTTTTTATCCTCATACAAATCAGATGCAACCTCTCGCTTCTCTTCAATCGCTAAAATGTTCGCTTCGTCTTCAATCAAGTCAAAGTCTTTTTTTTCGAACTCTAAGACGCAATGCTTGCAGTCGAATGTTTCGCCATAGTCCACAATATCCTCGCTCCCACATCGGGGGCAGTGGTAACTTCTTTCGGGCATTACATGTTGCATTACTGGATTTGTATTCGCGTTAGTATAAAAATAAAAAATCGCGATTATAACAAAAATGCATTTGTGGTAAAAAAAGGTTATGGTCGTAAAATATGAAACTGCGCTAGTAAAAATCGCGAATAGGTCTATCATCACGGATTAGTGACACAAAATATATTTAACCTCCACTCAAGCGAGTGCCTTCCCCGGATACAGATTTCTTTTTTTCTTTATATAAAGTTGGCGAAACAGAGAGTAAAACGCATTCCTTTAAAAAATATTTATAAAAATAAAATATCGATATGGTGAGGATACGACGAAAGAAGATGGAATTATCATTGTTGGAAAGAGAAAGCGGAGGGATAAAACAGTGTGCTATGTATTTATGGCGATTATCGTGTTTCTGCTCGTTTTATTCCCCTTTTTTCTGACGAACTTAAGGTTTGCGACCGCCATTCGGCTTCGGGGCATTTTTACCGCAGTGGGCACTATTCTCATAACGATTTCGGGACTTATGATCGTCATCGGCGTCGTTATGCTGTTTGTTCACCGTCCCGCAAAGGGGATCGGGCTGCTGCTCTCGGGCGTGATCTTGCTGTTTATCGCTGGCTGGTTGGTAGGACCATCCTCGGTTGGAGCAACCGCAGGCGGTGGCACATCAAGGGGCTATAACTAAAATAAATTTTATCTTTACCTTTCTTTTTTGGGAATCAAGTTTACTTCTTGCCACAAAAGAACCAAAAAATATATGCCCATTTGTTTATACTGTTATTTACTGAATTAAAAGCTCTTTTCCTTTTAACTCTTCTTTTCTATAGTGTTTTATGTAAAAATATGGATTGGTAAGGTGGACGGCTTAATAAATTCGAAAATAGTGTAATCCACGATCGTAGCCTCCGCAGACCATCATAAGCACGAAGCTGGCGATCATAACGAATAGCATCTTTCCTCGAACTCGGGAACCGCCTAATATAAAACCGATAAGTCCCAACACGAATCCTAAAAGACCTAAGACCGATCCTAAGGCAAGCAGATACTCGACGCCTTCGGTGACCCTTTGAAAATAACTCGAATATATCATAGTATCTTTATTATTTCTTCCTTTTATATAAAAGAAAAATTGTGAACGCACCTTCAGAAGATATTCTTTTTTCTTTATATGCAACCAGGCGAAAGTAACCTTAAATCTGAATTTAAACAATAATTTAAAAAAATAGAAGTGAAATAGAAATGAGACAATTAGAAGAAATCGGTATTTGTCCGAACTGCAGCTGCTCACTATTCGTCTATAAGACTAGCAATTACAAACGTCTGGCGAAGTGCGAGATTTGCGGTTACGCCTATCCGGTCCCGAAGCGCGGAAAAGTTTCGTGTTCGGCCATGCTCTGCCCAAAAACAGAGCTCCCTATTCTAATCGTGGAGAAAAACGGTAACAGCAAGGCGTATTTTTGGACTGAACGACCGTGTTTTACATGTCCTGAATTCGGAAGATGTGAGCCGATTCAAGAGCTTATCGACGAATTTACTGACTTGGAGGTGTACGGCTACGAATAAGGCGTCTAAAAAGAAATTTCACATTAAGGCATTGTTTGTTCTCGCCTTAATGCTTATGCTGACCATCTTAACATCCAACATGTTTGGATTCGAGCAGGAGAATGTCGGTGAAACAACGAATCTTGAGGAAGAGGGGGAAAAAAAATCTGAGACGCCTGCGAAACCTCGTATTGAGTCAAAAAATACCCTGGAAGCAGTCCTGAAGTCGAATGATTTTACATGGTGGCTTCCCGAGACCGAAGATGAGCTGATCCTACCTGACAAGGTTTACACTTTTTACGCTCCAACGCACGAACTTACATTTAATAGCATCTATCTGCGGGAAAATTATAATTACTACTTTGAGTTTATCTTGGTGACTCCTCACAACATCTCATCCCTTCAGATCGAGCTATGGGACGATGAGAACCGCTACTACTACATCTTCGCCGATTCGCTCACTGTCGATTACGACCAAAACGAGGCTTTTAAAGTACCATTCGGAACTGCTAGAGACGGTGGCTACAAGATCAAATTTACCTCATACTCCGACACCAACTTCAACCTGTTGTTTAGGTTGACCGAAGGGTGTGAAGTTATGAAAGATATCGTGGATCGACCCGAAGATATCATTCACCTTCGCTGTGACCCGTTTCCTCCTGCTTATATCTCGAGATGCGTTGAGCTCAAGTCTGATTGGCGCTACGACTTTTACATGAAAAAGGTTTCTGCGACCGCCGAGGGTTTAAATCCGATTGTCGTACTGGATTATACTGTAATCGATCTAGAAGGACCTGATGGCGGCGAGGTGGAGTATCCCATTTATCAAGGCGAGATCATCGCAAGCATCGACGATGTAAAGCATTTCTCTTTCGGCACCTCGACTGGTGGTCTTTACAAATTTCAGATCACGGTCCAATCTTTCGTGGAAAATGTAAACATCGCTCAAGCGGTGGTCAAAAAGCACGAACTGACCGATCAGGTGGTCGTCAACGAGACAAAGAAAGAGGAATCAGAATCGAGTTCCGAATCGAGCGGTTTTTCGTTCGAAGAAATATTAAAAGATTCAACGGCAAAAATGCCCACAAGCGCTTCCGTATTTACTTTACTCGGAATGAGCGCCTTATTTGGCGTAGTATTAACGGTCTTTTATATCCATCGCAAACGAGGCAGTGTGAAGCTTAAATTATAATTCTTTTTCTTTCCTTTTTTCAAAAAAAAGAAAAAATCCGCATCATTAAATTAATTTATTAAATTTCCAAATAATCCTTTGTCATTGGAAAATACTACTGAAGTCTATAGCCGAGTTGAATTTGCTTGAATGCTTATTCTTAGACAAAACTAGGATTTCGGTCCTTCCAAGGTCCTTGAATATCCTGAAATCAATTGAAATGACTTACTCATGGTAAAATCGTATCCTCCTCTCCAAGAGCAATTGATGAGTTAAGAAAAAGGGGAATAAAAGTAATCGCGATAACGATTATCCTTAATAGATTTAAACTCCAATTCCTCAAAAGAGTAGTTTTATATCGGGTTTATTCCTAAATTTTTCCCAAAAAAGAAACAAATTCCAAATTTCGTAATGAAAAATTAAAATAAATAAAAAGATAAGAACAAAAAAGTTTTTAGTTAGTTTTTGGGCGATCAGATCAAACTAATTGTTTTGCGGATTTTTGAAAATCCCTGATCGAATTTTTGGACGCACCGCTCACTTTTTTTGAGAGTTCATCAGGATTTGCATCTAACAAGTCCTTTATGTTTTTAATCCCCGCATCTTTGAG
Source organism: Promethearchaeota archaeon (assembly GCA_014729315.1). Next base: position 6,038 of record WJKD01000102.1, read on the forward strand.
GTTTTTGGCGGTACCTTCCCCAATGCCTTTCACATCGGTTAGATCGAACTCGTCTTGCGTTTCCGATTCCTCGATGTCTTCTCTGTCTGTCTCGGTGGATTCCTCTTCGTATAAAGTTTCGACTTCAAAATCCAATACGGGAGCATCCCCATCGGGTAGTTCGATCTCTTCTGTGTCGGCGATTCCCAGTGGCGTGATAAAAAATTCGGCTTCTTCGGGAGGAAGATCGGCAGCGTCCACGATGATCGCCTTTCTTTTTAGCGAGCTGTTTGCGGAAAAGCCCTTGGTTTTAAATTGGACGCGGAAGTGACACCCGTGGGCGACTATGTTGCCGCCGATGGCGTCGTTCGCTGAAAACATTCCCTTCATGACGGTTGCGACTTGGTTGGTGAGCAAGACGGCGCAATTATAGGTCTCGGCGATCCTCGAAAGAGCGTGAATCATGCTATTTAATACTCCTTGCCTCGCAGCGAGCTTGCCGATGCCCACATATTCCGCGCGCATGAGGGCCATCAAGCTGTCGATGACAATTAGTTTAACATTGCGCGTTTTACATAGCGATTCGGCTTTTTGGATCATCTGAATTTGGTGGTCTGACGAATAAATCCGAGCTTGAAATATCTTGGAAAGGACATCGTTCGAGTCGAGTTGAAATCTCTTGGCAATCCGTTTAATCTTTTCCTTAGAAAAGGTGTTTTCGGTGTCCACATAAGCGACGGCACCGCTTAATCCTCCCCGTTCCTTTGGAAGCTGAACGGTAACTGCTATCGTGTGCGCTAAATTGGTCTTACCTGACTTGAAGGCGCCGAACACTTCGGTTAGCTTGCCGGTTTGAAAGCCTCCACCTAAAATACGGTCGAGTTCGGACGATCCTGTGGTAAAATATTCCACATTCTCGTCGATATCGACAGCTTTTACGAAGTCGGTCATCCCTAAGGCGTTGCGAGCGTTCCAGATGAGTTTCTGAGCAGTCTTATCGCCTAAACCTCTGATATCCGCAACGACGCCCGAAGGCGACATCGCGAGCGCTTCAGCAGAGCTGATCCCGTGCTCCTGCAAAAGTTTAATCTGTCGCGAGTTAATTCCTTTAATCTGGTCTAAATCTGCCATACTCTTTTATAGGTAATTTTGTAATTTTTTTTTATTAAATTCAATTTACAACTTAGGATTTGTGATTGAATTGTATTGAACCCAAATATGGTTCAGCCTATTTAAAGAAAAAATGGAATTGCGGGAAAAAACGCCCATTTGTTAAGCGAGAAGAAAGATATGGTAAGGATGGATCGCTTCCCGAAATAATGGGCAGAGAAGGAGAAACAAAGGCACAACTTAGGAAGGGGATATATTATTGTAGTTTATATATCTGGGAGCGATCTTCCCTACCTATATTATTAATATTTTTATCACTATTTAAAGAAAAAAATGCATCGGTAAGAAAACTATCTGGTATTCCACTAAAAAAAACGCAAAAACCGATTAGAAAAACGGCAACAGCAAGGCTTATTTTTGGACTAGACGGGAAAAAAAAGCAAGTCCCAAGGGTTTCAAGGAGGGATATATTTCAATTATGAATGAAGGTGATCAATTGTTCTCGCAAAATTATATGAGTCATTGCATACTAAGTAAACCGTATAAATAAATCAAAATAAAAAAAGAATAAGATAAATTTAGTAAGCCATAGTTGAGAGCGTATTCAAGTAGTCTTGGACGGAAACGCCGTGGAGGAGCGCTTTGTGAAGAAGCTTCGCGTTTAAATCATGAAGCACGAATCCTTTTTTACTTGGCTCGGTTTCTATAAGGATGGTTTTTAATATTTCAGCTTCGGAAAAATGCTGATCCTTGAGTTGTCCGAAGTAGCCTCCGTAGGCTAAGAATAAGTGTAGCATCAGTTCAATGTCGTCTTTCGAATATTTTAGCAAGCATCGATGGCACACCACGCCGAATGTGGTCCTTGACTGGTGAGACGGTTCGCCGGAGGTGATTGCCGAGCTGCAAAT
>WJKD01000103.1 GCA_014729315.1 Promethearchaeota archaeon
ATTTATCGTCAATCCATTTCTATAAGAACCTTTTATTAGAAAAAGAATTTCATTTTTAGCAGAAAAAAATATAGTTATTTCGTCTATTACTCTCTGATTATTTTCATACTCCATCGTTTCTATTTATTAAATTGATATAGAGGTTGTAAATTCTTACTTATTTTATTCCATTTTTATATTTCCCATAATTCTCTTTATTGATTGTATGTTCTTACATTTCTTTTTTGATTTCTTACAAATTGTCCCAAGGATTTTTTTGTTACATATTAATATTAAAAATGTTGATATGATTTAAATCAAATGCGTTAAATATTTGAGCATGTTTCTAGTAATGTGGGCTTTAAATGTCCGATTTTGGGGATTAGATTATACAAATATATTTGTCTTTCCGACAAAACTAATGCTATTATTGATACAGCCTTTTATTAATATTTTATTAGCATTGTTGATTACGTTTAAAACCAAATAATGGTTCTTTTAAGAAATATAACCTCTGCTTTGTGATTTTATATCGACAATTAGATTTTTAATCTAGAGAAAAAATCCTACGAGGAATTATTCTTTAAAAATAGAAGAGAGAACCAAATAATTGTCGACAAAAAGGAAAGCAGTTCAATTTTTTAATCGGTTAATAATATAATATTTTAATACTGGGGGATATAATTCTTTTATCTATTAACTAACGATTTAGAATTCATTTCATCTTGAAGAATTATAACATCTTAAGCAATAGCACCAGAGGGAAAATCGTGGATTTATTACCGAAAGTATATAGAACCGAAGGCGATGTGGTAGATTTTGACCCTTCCAAGATTAAGCAAAGTTTAGAAAAAGAAACTGGAATGAACGAAGAAAAATCTAATCTTATTACGGAGTTGGTTGTAAGACGAATAATTTCTTCAGGTATGCAGTTTCTTTCTGGACCCCACATTAGGGAGATAGTATGTTCCGTTTTATCGGAACAACATTTTGAGGAAGAAAGAAAACTCTATACGAGAATTGGTATGCCGCTTATGGATTACGAACAAATTTTAAAAGAATCTAAGAATACCAATCCAGAAAAAATACATTATTGGGCAGCGAACCAGATTTCACACGAATACTCATTATTAAGGATTTTAAACGATGCTGAGTCAAGAGCACATCTTTACGGAGATATCCACATTCACAAGTTAAAATTCTTCGATTTAAGACCCTTGAGCCAGACTTGGGATCCTCGCATGATTCTTAAAAACGGATTACCCCCCTACACAAATCATCACGAGGTAGGCAGCTCAGATCCTGCTTTAAATTTGAGATACGCTGTTAAGCATCTCGTACAGTGGTTGGGAATGACTCAAGGAGAATTTAGTGGAGAACAAGGATATAATTTTATAAACACTTTTTTAGCTCCCTACGCACGAGGATTATCATACGATGATGTTAAGAAAGAAATACGAGACCTAATTATAGATATCAATCAACTTTCGTTCTTGATACCGCAAGAAAAACCTATTACGTCAATCTCGTTTTCTCCGACAATTTTAGAGGGACTAAGAAAATATCCTGCGATTGGTCCAAATGGAGCAAAAAATGGTACTTACGATGATTACGATAAAGAATGCTTGATGATTTTTAATATCGCATCAGAAATTTTTGCGAAAGGGCTTGAAAGGGGAAAACCTCTTAGAAATCCTATACACATAGTTTATTTCAAAAATCGTTGGTTAGACGATTTTAAAGAAGAATATAATAAGGTCTGGACAGAAGTAAGAAAAACCTCTTTTCCTTATATAGTAAATTTAGATTCAGAATGGTTGGAAAACGAAATAGCGAAGCGATACGAATCGAAAGATTTACATAATTTCGGCACTTTGCAAAATATTAGTTGTAATCTTCCGAGATATGCATATATAAGTACTAATGAAGACACATTTTTTGAAACACTACGAGAAAAAATGTCATTATGTTTTGAGATTTTTCGAAAGAAGAGTAAAGTCATAAAAGAAAGGTTGAGTTCAGGTGTATTACCTATATGTAGTAGACTAACAAAATCGCAATATCCTATTTTTTCTCTAGAAAATCAAAATTTTGCATTCAACTTAACAGGTCTGAATGAATGTGTGAAGTATATCACGAATGAGGACCTTCACGAAAGTTCGCAATCACTAGAATTTGGGGAAAGGATTTTAGAAGAAATGAAAAAAATGTGTCGCGAAAATTCAGAACAAGATCAGAAGAACTATATCATACAAGAAAGTTTTTCTGAAAAAGTCTTACATCGATTTGCTAAGTTAGATATGAAACATTTTCCTAATAAAATTAACCTTTCTCTCGAAGAAGGAAAATTGAGATACATTAATTCCACGAAATTTAAATCCGGTATTAATAAAGATATATTCACAAAACTCGAACTTCAAGGAAGATTTCATAAAAAAATCAAAAACGGACGGCTTTTAGAACAGATTTCTCTTAACGAATACCTTGATTTATTCCAAACAGATGCAAACTTCAATGCTTTTCTCAAAAAAGTAGGTAAACACACGAATATCGCTTGCCTTAAATTTGAAATATAATTAATTTTGAAGCTAAGCTTATACGACTTAATTAATAGGAATTAGATATTTTTAATTCTGTTTTTCTAAAAGCTATTAAGATTATAATATATGGAAGATTCTCTTCCATTAAAATAAGGATGTGAATATTCTCTAATTCTATGAATGAGAATTAAGGTATTACATATATATATAAATATTAGACAACAATTTATAATTAGTAATTCTTATAAATATAGTTCTCAACACGACATTCACATTCAAATATAATTTAATCGAAAATGAACAATTCAACCGTTATAAAATCAGTTATCCTATCAATATTCGACGAGGAAGGTCCCACTCCAACAGTATTTTGGCCAGAGAACATGGAAGAATCTGCTCGTTTATTGATTGCAATGAAAACTATAAGTCTTCTTATGGGCGATACTATTTATCAAAACGGAGAAGGTATAGAAGGAATTAATTATTTTGGTGTGCTGCCATTTCCAGATTTAAGACTCAATGGTTTGACTTATTTTTTCCTTATACCAGACGAAAAAGCTCGAGGACAAGCAAAGGCTTCAACTATAACTGTTTTAATCAACGAAGAAAATAAAACTTTTTTTCATGAAAATATGAAATATTTAAGGGTAATTATCGATGAAGCCGCGACGAAAATTCAAAACGCAGACGGAGAACTTAAGGTATACGAACAAACTATGGAAGCATTAAGAGAAGGACTCATTAGTTTTAGTAAAGAACTTAAAGATCCTTTTTCACATAGAAGAAAAATTAAAATTATTTACGCGGGACTGGACAGAGCGGGTAAGACCAGTTTTCTATTAGCTATCAAGAAAAGGTATTCTGAAATTGTTAAGACCCTTCCTACTAAAGGAGTCCAACGAACCGAGGAGAAGATTTTCGAAGAGCAGAATTCTCAAATGACTGTGTGGGATCTGGGAGGTCAAAAAAGATATCGGGAAAAATATATTGAACAAAGTAAATATTATCTTTATAACGTTGATTTATTATTCTATTTATTCGATATACAAGATCCACGAGAAAGACTAGACGAATCCCTACAACTTTTTGAGAAAATAATCGCTTCTTTAAAAGAGTTAGATGAATTTCCCCCAATTATCGTATGCTTGAATAAGAACGATCCTGATGTTAAGGACGATTTCGAAATAAAGGAAAAAATACAATATCTTACCAATAAACTTAAAGAAAAATCCGATAAATTTTTTGTAAAAATCTTTAAAACATCCATATTCGATTATTGGTCGATAATTTCTGCTTATTCTTACGGATTGTCTCGCTTAAGTCCAAATAGAGAATTTTTCAAAAAACATCTTAAAGATTTCGCAAGAAAGACCGATGCAGAAGCTCTTTTGCTTCTTAACGAAAATGGGATAATCTTGTCAAGCTTTTCTATGGATGAAATATCTGGAAAAGTTTTTGAAATTAGCGCTCCTCATTTTCAAACGTTATATAAAACATTTAAAGAATTTAAGCTCCTCAAGAAAGATTTAATTGTCTCTTCGGGTATAACCGACGAAAAAAAGAATGTTATCTTTAAAAAAAT
>WJKD01000104.1 GCA_014729315.1 Promethearchaeota archaeon
TGTGCTCGTTCGCATTAAAGATCACCCCTTTAAAAAGCTGAATCTCCTGTTGCCACCACACTGGACTCCTGCTGAATAATTACGGAATATGTCAAAGAACACGCCGGTCAATTAAGGCATGGGTTGACCGGTTGGATACCCATATTTTGAGGTAGGACAACATTTGGAACGGCGGGCCATGGCTGTGCTAAGCATAAATTTGATAAAAGTAACCCTGATAAAATAATCAGTAGAATTATGTACCAATTTTTCTGGTTCGTCATTTGATTCTCCTAATTTTGTGAATGATTATTGGTTATTTTATGAACAATAATATCCATGCCACCTTTAGTTATTGTGTAAAAGTCACTCTTTAATATATGATATGTATCTGCCTAACCCAGGAATTAAAGATTCAACAGATGCATAGATTCTTTCTTTTGAAATTTTATTAAGATTTTCTTCCTTTGATTTATATTTGTTATATTCAACTGTCCAAGAGAGCTCATATATATTAATTTCATTACTATTTTCTAGTTCAGATAAATCACTTAACTTATCCCAAAAACTATCCTTTAATTTTCTATCACTAAGTTCAAAATTATCCGAATAATCATATAAAATAGTACCATCTAGTAAATTATAGAACGCTAAAGATAATTGACAATTGCCTATCATGGCATATTTCCCTAATGCTTTTTTAACATAGTTGCCATTCTTGTCTTCTTCCCTTTTCACAATTCTTTTTGTTTCAACAGTCATTCCGACGATCCCAATAATTAATCCATCAATATCATATTCTTGCTTTATCCTATTCAGAAAATCATTATCGATTTGGGATTCATTTATAACTTCATTAACGGGAACGACCGTATAGTCCTTTATGATTTCTTTTGTTTCCTTGTTATAATTGGATGTTCTTGTATTATTATATGGATTAAAATTATAATAGGTCTTCTGTCCGCTTAGGTATTTGATTAATGCCTCCTGCGTGAGTCTCCCTGCAGATTTAATCTGGTTTGTTACAAATAATTTTCCCCTTTTTTTATCGATAACATATCCACTCTTATTTAGATAGGCATTATCGAAAATGGCGACTCCAACTTTCTTTATTAATCCATTGTGTTTTAAATAGGTAGAGGAAGATTTTTGAATAGGAATATATTTATAACAATTCAAATTGATTAATAGACTAATAAACATGATGATAAATATTATTCGTTTCATTTAAGCCTCGCCTTACTGATATAAAAGTATTTTACTATTTTTGTAAATGAATTGCTATTTCAAAGTCCGTACACGTCTAATAAAAGCCATACCTGCACCAGATGGCATTCGCCATTGCTTATAACAATACCCATTAATCAGATTTACGCACCATCCATACTTGTCTGATATTTTATCTGTAGTCCATATGTATTTTTGATGTGAATCAAATATACTATTAACAGACCCATTTTCACGTTCAATCAAACCCATAGCTTCTTCCAATGTTGGCAGCCTCCAATCCTTGATACCGCCATACGAACCACTATGTCCATTAAATTGATTACTTTGCCATGTTCTGCTCGATCCTGATTGCTCCCACATGAGTCCAGTATTATAATCAATAACTACAGGATCGCCTTTAAAATAGTGTAATTCATATTTGTGATGAATACCTTTACCATTTGGATTTAATTTAGAATCAAAAAAATCATTTTTGACAATCATATCACGAACATCAGATTCTGATAAAGTTTTTGGAAAGCTGCGATGCTTAATTTTCGGTGATACTTTCGATACAATATTTTGTAGTGATTTTATTGGGGTTGCAGTAACCTTAACCTCTATTTTAATCCATGTAATTAAAGATGCCCATTTGTCAATATAAATCTCCATTCTTCTTGGTGTGCCCACATCGACTACTTTCGTATAAAGATTGAATTCGATATCTTTAACAGTAAGGTTATCAGAATCTTCAGATCCAACTATTGGTAATCCACTTACAACGGGATTCCACATAGGACCTGCAAAAATGCTTTTATCCTTATCAGATTCAAGTATCAATTCAAAATCACAACTGTTTTGAGACAGGTAATTCATTAATAGTAAATCATATTCTGGAAATTTACCGATAATTGTTTTTGGCTCATAACCCCAATATTCTCTCATATTGTTATATATCCATTTAAATTTCATATTTTTATGGAACAGTATTTTAGGTTGTTTTTCATGAAAATCAATTTTTTCCCCTGTAAATGCATTTAAAATTTTATTTGCTAAATCATCAATCAAGGAGAAAAAACTGCTTAAATTGCCTTCAGTTTTCGCTGCTTTTAACAAAATTCCATTTTTGACATCAATAATTCTGCAATCAATTCGTACTTGTTCTCCTATCACCATAAAATTACCAATTAATATCCACTCTGCACCCAACCATTGACCAATCTCTATTGCTGTTTGTTCATCGATCAAACCGTATTGTTCAATTTTAAAATGAGTTATGGCTTTGTCTATCTGGAGGCGTTCAACGAGCTTTATCTTTTGTGAATTTCCTAAATTAGTCATCAGCATTTCTGGAATACCACTGATAAAATTCCTATGTTTGTTACCAAGACTTGTATCTTTAAATGGCAAAATTGCAAGCGTATTAGCCGTTTCAATTTGAGAAGATAAACTATTTGATAAAGTACAGCATAAAATCATTGTAATTAAAAATATTTTTTTCATTTCTTAATTTAACTCCCGCTTATTTATTGATATAACCAGAACTATCTCTGATTTTATTATTGACAATCTTGAGGCATTATCATAAATCACATAAATTTAATAAGCAAAAAATTTTATTTAAAAAGTAATGTAGCGCCTATGATGTCCACAAAAAGCAAACCAGCGGTTATAAGAGAGCCTGTCAGAATATCATCAGGATCAGGGGAGGCTGCATGGTAAAATCCCACTGTAAATGATGTTGGTATTCCAATCAAATGCCAAATAAATTTTCCCCGATCAAGTTCATTTTGTTTTTTGGACCATTTACATATATTTGGCGCAAAAAGACCAGCAGTTCCCAAAAAAGTAAAAACACTACCTAAACCATTATCTCCTGTATCAAAACAATAATAGCCCATCGCCATTGTTAAGCCAAGAGTCCCAAGAATTAAACTCATATCTTCTTCAGGATAATTACAATCAACACTATTACGGTTTAAATTATAATAACATGAATTATTGAAATTATATAATTGGTAGTTTATACTAGAACTTGAAAAGTTATTTAACCCTCTATTAGATAAAATGTTAGATATATTTGAAACCTGATTTTTAATAAGGTATTCCTTTTTGAAAGTATTTTTATTCGACAAACAATTATTGTAGTTGTTTTTTGAAAATGTGATGTTATTAAAAGCAATAAGATAAAGTAAGCTGAATATTAAAATCTTTACTTTTAATATTAAAGACATTTTTCCCTCCAATTTGGATAAATAAAAAAATCAAATTATTTTTCAAATGCTATTTTCAATGCTTCACAAAAAATTTTCGATGATTCCAATGCAATAAGCAGGGTATTTTTACCTTTATTATACCCAGTTAAGCCATTACTAAAAGGAACATTTTTCATATAACCAACTCCTTCAACATCTTCCATTCGTTTATTTTTGATGCGACGATTGTATGTTGATATATTATTTAATAAATTATTAATTTTTGAATTTTCATTATAGCTGTTTGAAAATGCTTCCGAAGCTTTTCTGAAAGACTTAGAAAGTTCTTGGGATTGGTCAACAGTTGCTAAAATTGAGTAAGCCATAGAAAAACCCATTGCATTGATTGAACGAGAAATTGTCTTCAAGTTATTTGCAGCATCAAGCAACGAACCAGCAGGAGATCCAGCTAAAATAAGAGATGAAAATAAGTTAAAACCACTGAATGTATCTGATACAAAATCCTCTAATAATCTCTGGCTGTGATCTACAGATTTTTCTTCCCAAAATTGATGACTAAAAAAATAGGAGAATTCGTTCAAAAGACTTATTATTTTTTTGCGTTCGCTCTTTCCAAATATGCTAAAGAATGATGTATTGAATTTGTTTCTGTAGTAACCATCAGTAGTTGTATCAAAACGCCATGTAAAACCAGCACCACCCCATATTTCTACATCAAAATCATATTTGCCAATTTTTTCGGATGAATAATTGAATTCAATATACCTTTCAGAGCCTTTTCCACCGACGTTTACAATCTTTGATTCTTTGTGTAATAGTTTTCCACCTGCTCTAATTGTTAGATCAATTCTCACATTCCCTGTATTATCCGTGCTTTCAATATTTTTAACAAATACACGAATGAATTGACTTTCTTTACGTTCAATGTTGTTATCCCGTAGTTTAATGTTGGTAATATCAAAATCCCAACTTCCAACTCCGAAAACATCTAATTTATTTCTAGAAAAAGAATTGGAAACACTAATAAAAAATAGGTATGATAAAAATATCAATAACTTTAAATTATTATTGCACATCTCAGATCTCCAATTTCGTTATGTAAAATTATTTCTATCCAATTTAAACTAAAATTTATTGATGCTATGCTTTTTCGCATATTCTTAATCATCAAAGTCCAAATCTATTAACGGAACTCAAAGCGATATTAATGAAGGTCTCATAGAAATATTTCTCTATATTCTCAATTAAAATCGCATGCATCTCCTACAATAGTCATTGGAGCTCACCAACACTATTTGTGTCTTTCAATTTAGCTTCGGCAAAAAAGCTGATGATTATGATATGGATGGCTAGGAATAATAATTTTTACCCAGATTCTGTGTATAGATAAAAAAACCTGTTGGAATATCCATTATAAATGATTATATTTGATAGACCTAAAACTATTAAATAAATCAAAATAAAGGACACCCAACAGGTGAAAACAAGATACGAAATTGTCGAGACAAA
>WJKD01000105.1 GCA_014729315.1 Promethearchaeota archaeon
GAATAAAACCTAAAGCTACAAGCCAGCTATTTAATCCAATTTCTGCTTCATAAAAATAGAATACATAGGCTCCAAAAGCGATAGAAAATATTTGATAAATAAACTCCCCTATCCCATAGGAGTATATATTTGCATTAGAATGTTGTTTTTCGGGAAAATCTTGAACCATTGCGTCTATTTCGTTATTTTTGGCATTCATGTTGAAATCATTTATGATAAGAACCTACTTTTTACTCGTTTTGTTTTTAAAACTTAAAAATTTATATTTCTACAAACTTAGTTAAAAATTTATATATAATTTTGCTTTCATAACAACAAATTTTCCTAAAATTAACGAATCTACTTCTAGTTGCAATAATTGCTATCTCTATTATCTGGAGATAATTAGATTTTGTTTTATTAATTCAATCTGATTATGATATAAGTTATATTTTACCAAGAATTTTCTAATGCAGATTTATGAATAGATATTATAATTACTTAAACCTGAATAATCATGAGTAATGAAGAAAATCTAAAGAAATATGAGGAACTACATGAACTTTCGTTAAAGGACCCAAAAAAATTCTGGGAACCAATAGCAGAGAGAGTTCACTGGTACAAGAAATGGGATAAAGTATTGGACGATTCCAACGCTCCTTTTTACAGATGGTTTGTAGGTGGAACGACTAACACGTGTTATAACGCAGTAGATCGGTGGGCTAACTTGTATCCTGATAAACCCGCGTATATCTGGTATTCAGAAATGGGAAAAGAAGAAATTATAACATATGAAAAGTTGTTAATTAGAGTAAACAAGTTCGCAAGTGTTCTAAAGGATTTAGGAGTCAAGAAAGGCGATAGAATTGTAATATATCTTCCGATGATCCCCGAAGCTGCAATTGCTATGCTTGCTTGTGTTCGAATCGGAGCAATACACTCTGTTGTATTTGCGGGATTTTCCGTCCGTTCCTTAAGCGTACGAATTGAAGATTCAGAACCTCAAGTTTTAATTTGCGCCGATGGTGGGGTAAGAGGTGGAAAAAAAGTTGATTTAAAGAAGATCGTTGATGAAACCTTAAAAACAACGGATTACAAAATTCCTCATGTTGTCGTTGTCAATAGAGGATTAGTCGATCATAAAATGGAAGAAAATAGAGATCAATACTGGAAAGATCTGATTAAAGTCAAGAGAGATGACGAATTTGTTGAACCTGAACATATGGAAAGTACAGAACCATCTTATATTCTTTATACAAGTGGTACCACGGGTATGCCAAAAGGAGTAGTTAGAGATACGGGGGGACATTTGGTTGCGCTATATCATTCCATGAAATCTATTTACAATACAGATACAGAGGATACCTATTTTGCGACCTCTGATATAGGATGGGTTGTTGGTCATTCATATATAATATACGGACCCTTATTTAAAGGATGCACTTCCATAATTTACGAGGGAACTCCCGTATATCCCGATCCAAGTGCTTGGTTTAAAATCATTGAAAAATATAAGGTAAACACAGTTTTTTCAGCTCCGACAGCGTTTAGAATCTTGCGAAAATACGAAGAAAAATACATAACTGACAATGATTTAAGTTCTTTAAGAACCATCTATTTGGCAGGAGAACCCCTCGATAAAGCAACTTACGAATGGATGAAAAGAGTGCTGGGCGGAGGAATTGCTATTATTGATAATTACTGGCAAACTGAGACAGGGTGGCCTATTCTCGCAAATCCCTATGGAATAGCTCCATTAAAAATCAAACCAGGTAGTCCTACAAAACCGATGTGGGGATGGGATCTTTTAGTGGTTGATTATGAAGGAAACGAAGTTGATAAGGGTACTAAAGGATATCTCGTAGCAATACCACCTACACCTCCAGGTGTTTTGCTTACTGTCTACAAAAACGATGACCGCTACGTAAAGTCTTATTATAAAGCTTTTGAAGGAAAAGACTATTTTTCAACAGGAGATTACGGAATAGAAGACAAAGAAGGCTACTTCTTCGTGCTTGGAAGAGCAGATGAAGTTATTAAGGTGGCCGGTCATCGGTTAGGAACTGGAGAAATGGAAGCCGTGGTTTCTGCACATCCCAGCGTCGCAGAAGTGTGTTGTATCGGCATCGAAGACGAAGTCAAAGGAGAAGTCCCTATAACAATGGTCGTTCTTAAACAAGATTACGAGGAGAGCGAGGAATTAGCAAACGAATTAAAAAAGTTAATTCGGGAGAAAATTGGGCCGGTGGCTACTCCAAAAGCGGTCTATTTTGCTAAAGCTTTGCCTAAAACGCGCTCTGGAAAAGTAATAAGAAGAGCAATAAAAAGACTTGCAGAAGGAAAGGAACCGGGAGATTTATCGACTATAGAAGATCCAACGACTATAGACAAAATCAAGGAATTAATAGAAAAAGCTGAAGATTAATTTCAAGGTATTATTTTTTCCATCTTTTTTTTAATTTTTATTCTATCCAAATTAAGTGGACTGGATTAATAAAAACTAGTCAAAAACGAAAGTTGTTTTAATGGACTGGTATTCTTTCTTATTAGAAGCAGTTTCCAAAGCTTTCTTATAATCAGTTATGTAAAATTCGTGGGTGACGAGATTTGCAAAATTATAATTACTAGAAGCAATTAAGTCAATTGCCATTTGGAAAGTTCGGTGTTTTTCTCCATTAAATTTTTCGAAGCTATATATATGAGAGGATATTATTTCACATTCTTTAAGAACTAATGGAGTCCAATCTATTAATTCTTTAGCTGGTACGCCGATCATTATCATGGTTCCTTGTTCTTTCGTTAATCTAATACTATTCATTATAGATGAGGAATTTCCTACAGAATCTATTACAATATCTCCACCTCCTCCCAAGGGATAAGCGTCGTCCATAATGGGAGAAAAAATTTTGCATCCTAATTTTTTTCCAATCTTTTTTATATGGCGATCTTTTTTAACTTGATAGACTTCATCTGCTCCGATTTGCTTTGCTAAGTCTGATTGAAAAGCGTATTTTGCAGATGCAATTATCCTGCAATCTGTTAATGACTTTAAAGCTAATATGCAAAGTAATCCGATAGTTCCACTTCCAATTACAACAACATTATCCATAGCATTTGGCAATTTCTTGAAAATTCCATGTATTGCCACAGCAAGAGGTTCTGTCATTAAAGCTTCTTTAAAGGACACGGATTCGGGTATTTTAAAAATCCGAGATTTATGTACTACAATATATTCGCCCCATCCTCCTCCCGTGTCTTTGCATCCGCCTATAAATTGACCAGGAGAAAGCACACCTTGGTCTTGTTTTGAGCATAAATGATAATTTCCTTCCTTACAAGAGGAACAAGGTTCAATTTCCCTTACTTCACATGGTAAAAGAGGTTCAACGACCACTCGATCATTTATAGAGATGTTATCGACATTATTTCCTGTTTCAACCACAATTCCTACAATTTCGTGACCCATTACCGCGGGGAAGGATGCGAATACAGATTGTGTATAAGACACATTCATAGATAAGATATTCAGATCGCTTCCACATATTCCACCAAATTTTACTTTAATTTTAACCCAATTTTCATTTATTAGTTCTGGTTCTGTTATGTCTTCAAAATCCACTACATTATGCAATTTAGGTTTGAAATTTGGAACTGATAAGGCTTTTTGCATAAATCTTACTATTTTTTCTAAATTTAAAGTGAGTGCTTTCATAATTTTAATCGTTTATTGTAATATAAAAAATGTATAATAATAGTGTAATCAGAGATAGGAACTTCATATTATTTATATTTTACTAAACTTAGGTAGGCGGGAGAAATGTCTTTCAATTTTAATCATTCTTTTTTAGCATCTTTTGAATTTATCTTGATTAAACAAGGAAAAAATTTAAGCATAATAGTCAAAGAGTAAAAAGAATAATTATTTCTTTCTTATAGGCTATTAAGAAGACCTATTAATTTTTTTATATTTTACAATGAAATATGTTAAATCTCTTTTGATAATTTCTAATAATTCAATAATTTTGATTTTGTTAAAAGAATTTCGAGCTCTTTATTTTTAGAGGAATCTTTTATATAAGCTCTGTGATGAAATTAATATGTTTATGATATAGATAATAATATTTAAAAAAATCAAAACAGTATTAATATGCTGCAACAATCGTATTTTGATCTCTTTATTTTTCTCTATTCAATATTTACAAATATCGATATTCTCTATATAGTAATTAAAAAACGAAAATTCATGTTTTGGTTAATAAGTGTTACCCTCTATTCTATCGGAGCGTTTTTCTTAATTTTGGAAGATCTTGATCCTGTTCATATTTCTATATTTCAAATTATTAGATACTTGTTTTATACCATAGCGTTAATAGTATTATTATTACCGGCAATAAAGGATTATAATGAAGTTTATACTAAAAAAAAAATAAATAAGAACTATTTCTATCTAATACTTCTCATTGTTCCTTTATTCTCTCTCCTAATACCTATTACTTCCCAGTTTATTCAATTACATATAGCTCTTTTATTCAATATATTTATTGGTATGATGTTATATTTGTTGGTCTACATTAAGAAAAAAACACCTTCTTTTGCTTTCGTTTTTGTAGTTATTGTTATTAGTTTCTTAACTGTCTTTACTTCGCTTTTGAACTTTTTGTCTGGATTTCAAATATTTTGGGATTTAAGCTATATTACTAATATATTATTGTTAACCTTTGTTCTAGTCACAGCTATAGTATCTTTCCCTGAGGATAAAATATTACGCTCCGAGAAAAAGAGCCTTGAGGCTTATAAACAAGCTGTAATCGAAAGGGATAGAGCCCAAGAATTATCAATGTTTGCTCATACAATGGCACATGATTTGAAAAATAATTTAAGTGTTATATATGGCTATGCGGAAATTTTAAAGTCTGAGAAAAACTTCAATTATCTCAAAAATATTAAAAAACATATTGATACTATGAATAATTTAATAAATCGCTCGCTGGATCTTGCAGATTCTGGAAAAATAATAGATAATAAGGATGAAGTTAATTTAAACGAAGTTATAAGTGAAATAGCCGAAATCACAATTCCTAAAAAAATAACTTTTAAAAAGGATAATCTACCTTCAGTTAAAGGAGATCGCCAAAAAATTATTCAAATCTTTAATAATCTTTTATTAAATGCTGTTATTCACGGAAAACCTACCATAATTTCTATAAAAACCATAAATCATAATGATAAGATAATCATTTCCATAATTAATAACGGTGAAAAGATTCCAAACGAACATTTAGATAAAATTTTTGAACATGGATTTACTACCCAGGAGAAAAATAGTGGTATTGGATTAGTTATAGTAAATAGGATTATTAAAGCACATGGATGGTCTATTACGTTAAAAAACCAACCTGAAACAAATTTCCAAATTCATATTCCAAAAAACTTGACTATAACATCTTAAAACTTTTTTGAATAATTCTATTTTAAATTAAAAAATTCATATATGCTCCTAAATCAGTACAAATAAAATTTCAAAGATGAATCTTTTTATCTTAAATTATCATATATATAAATTATGTCAGATTTAGAACCCGTTAAATGGGATGACTATAAAGTCGGTGATTCGGCGAAATTTACAAAAACCATCACCGAAGAAGATGTTATGAAATTTGCAGAAGTTTCCGGAGATTATAATCCTATTCATGTAAATCCTGAATTCGCAAAAACCCAGATGTTCGGAGAGCAAGTTGCTCACGGTGTTATTAGCGTAGGATTAATCTCAGCTAGTTTAGGGGTTAAGTTATTTGGACCAGGAATTCTATACGGAGAACAAGAGGTTAGGTTCGTTAAACCTGTTTATTTTGGAGATGAGTTAACTGCTGTAGCGACTGTAAAAGAAAAATTTAGTAAAAAAGACGGTAAATTAAAATTCATTCGATGTACAACTCAAGTCTTTAATCAAAAAGAAGAATTAGTTACTGACGGAGAGGCAGTTGTTTTAGTCTTGAATTAACCCAAATTTCCTCTCCAAACCATATTTATAATTTTTTTTAATTCTTAACTCAGAAGTATAATATTAATAAGTGAAAATTGTCGGGTTATAGGATTTGATAGCAAGTTAAATCTAATTTTATTTTTAAATCTAGCCAATATCATTCTTATAAATAACATTATTATAATCTTTAATAATTTAGTTCTACTCAAATAAAAATTAGAACTAATAAAAATAAAGTCTATGTAGTATTTATAACTCAAACTCCCTAGTTAACAAAACAAAACCTAAACGAATTTAATAATAAGATATGAAATTACGATTTAGACAGGTCTTAATTATATTTCTTATAATTTTTTCTTTATTCAGCGTAATTCTTCTTTATGGATGGATAGGTTATGCCACGAAATTTAATAATGCAACCATTAGTTTAAAGTTCGATGGTGAAGAATCATATAAGCATGTCAGAAAACAAGTAAACCTCGGATATCGCATTCCAGGTACTAATGATAGCCGAGAATGTGTTGAATATTTTATTTCAGAATTTCAAGAAATAGATCAAAATTTTTCGTATTTTATTCATAAATTTGAGGTTCAATCAGTTGATTGCCAAAATGTGTTGTTTAAATTGAATGAGGAAAAAGATAATATCGTAATCTTAGGAGCCCACTATGATTCTCGTGCCAAAGCTACCAAGGATCCAAATTCTCCTGATAGACCAGTTCCGGGGGCTAACGATGGAGCTAGCGGTAGTGCGGTTTTACTAGAACTCGCCAGAAGTTTTTATAAGCGTAAATCAAAATTAGAATGCGAATTATGGTTTTTATTTTTTGATGCTGAGGATCAAGGTAAAGATGAGGGTGGTTATGGAATTAAGGATTGGGATTGGTGCGAGGGATCGAACGAATTTGTAAAAGACCTTGAAGATTTTATCAATTTTGATAAGGAAGATATTGATTGTATGATATTACTCGATATGGTTGGGGGGAAAGGGCTACAATTCATAGACGAACAGAATTCTGCCTCGTCCTTATTGACTGAAATATTCGAAATTGGTAGAAAACTAGGTTATATGAATGCTTTCCCGACATTTCCTTATGTTGCCTCTATCACCGATGATCATATTCCGTTTATCAGAGAAAACATACCTTCCGCAGATTTAATAATTAATTTTGAACATAATTACGAATGGCCTCATCATCACACTATTTACGATAATATTGATAATATTTCGGAAAAAAGTCTTGATATTACGGGTAGAACTATTGAACAATTTATATATAATAATTATTTAGACTCTTACGAGAATTATGAAGGAAATAGTCCTTGGAAAGAAGACATCCCCTATTTAAACATTGGATTGCTATTCATATTATCCATTTTTTTAGTGGGTATCGTCGGGATTTTTTTAGGTTATTGCTTCAAAAGGAAATTAAACGCTTTGAAACTTTAAAACATCTAATCTTTAGAAAGCTTATTTCTTTCTTTCAACTAAATCACAGAATTTTTAAAGGAAGCTTTTAAGTTTCTCAGCAACTACTTCTGTCCGATAATCAACCATCCCAAGTTGTGTTTCTGAATCGAATTGAAGAACTAAAAGTAAACTGATAAAATTCTTATATGTTACCATTCTTTCGCATACTTTTTCTCCATTTCCTAAGGTATAAAACAATTCCGGCACATCAAATGTTCCAGTCATATATCTTATTTCCAATTCCTTCATTACTCTCATTAAAAGGTCGTTAGTTAGCGAAGAATAGATAATTGTTCCTTTAGTTGTAAGTAGAGCAGATCCTTTGATTTCTTTTTTAACTTTCATTTCTTTTAGATATTCTATAACTTTGTCATATAGCCCTCGACTTTTAATTTCATAAACCTCGTCCTTTCCATACATTAATGAATCAACAAATTCGTCGAACTTTGTGTTTTCAATACCCTTCTCTTCAAAATCATTCATAAGTTGGGGTTTCATTTTAAAAAATAAATTTATTATATTATCCAAACGAGAATTTAGAAAAAGAAGGTTTTCTTTGGAACTTGAAAGAATTACAAAAATATAACCCTTTTCCTTCTTAAACACAAATCTTAAATCCCCCATCTCTAGCACTTCAATCTTTTTGGATACCACTTTTTGAGAGAAGCTAAATAGTGCCGAAAAAAAAGGAGTAATCAAATTTATTTCAAATTTAAACTGCTCAGAAAAATTTCTATCATAAATGCAAACCCCACTTTCTTGAAGAATAAAAAATGAATGAATTAACATTTTATTTTTCAGACTTTGAATGATATTATCGATTCTATTATTATAATTTATTATTATTAATAATTATTCCATAATAATTGAACTATATAAATCTGAATCTAAAGAAGATTTGCTAGTTTAATTAGAATTCGATTTTGAAGGATCTGATTCAATTATGTTTTTCAAATTAACTATAAAGAGGAGAAATTTTTTCAGTTTTCTTAAATTTGATCTATCTAGATTACCATATTGTAAAAATAGAATTTTTTTGCCATGAAAGTTAAAAACCTTAAAACTAATTCTAAAAAAGACAAAGAACCTATCTCCAAAAAGAAGGTTATTATTGCTGTAATTTTAATTGGTTTTTCTTTCTTTGGCTCTTTTCTAATCTATTTTATCTTACAACTTTCATTAAATACAGAAACCCCTATGGTTGTTGTTATTTCTGGTTCAATGGAACCTAATATTCATAAAGGAGATTTATTGTTTTTACAAGGTCAGGATGCTGAAGATATAAAAGAAGGTTCTAGAACAGATCAAGATGGCGACATAATCGTTTTTGACGCTCATGGTCTTTGGGCTGGAGCTCCAGATGAGCCGATTGTTCATCGAGTAGTTGGTAAATATAAAGAAGATGGAAAGTGGTACTTCATTACTCGGGGTGACGCTAACGACTATGACGACGAAGAGCCTATACCTGAAAATCGAATATTAGGGGTGGTAGTAGGAAGGATTCCTTATGTTGGTTGGGTAAAAATTATTTTAACTGATTATGGATTATTTATTCCATTGATGATTATACTCTCTGTTCCCTTGATATTAAGCATCATCTGGGATATTATTAAAGATCAAGAAAAAGAAAAAGTCCAAGAAAAAGATGATTCTAAGGAATTATCAACTAATAATAAACTAATGAATGAAAGAAAAGAATCCGAAATTATACTCAATAAAGAGGATGAGTTTGATTTTTAATCCTCCGTAAACATAACCTCAATCTCTCTTAAATTTAGCGACAATAAAGTTTAAAATATTGTTAAAATTTTGCACACATAATATTACTAAATTTCATAATTTAGTAGTTATTAAACTTTGTAATTTGTATTTTACTAAGATTACACCAATAAATCGTAAATACAATTACGCAAATATAACAAACAATACAAAATACTTATAAAAACAAAACAACTGAAAAAACATCATATCTAAAATAATTAACTAAGTGATTAAAATGCCTAAAAAAGATGAAAACGCTGTTTATGTCGGTAGACGTCCAACCATGAATTATGTTATGGCGACGATGATGATTTTAAATAAAGGAGAAGAGTGTACTGTAAAAGCACGTGGTAGAGCTATTTCTCACGCAGTAGACGTATGTGAAATCTTGAGAAATAGATTCTTAAAAGGTACTGAATATAAGGAAATCATTCTCTCTACTGAGCAATTAGAAGGAGAGGATGGACAATCAAATAATGTCTCGAGCATTGAGATCGTTCTTACCCCACCTGAATAAATTAGATATCTCTATACAGAGAATCTTTTGATTCTCTTCAGTAATACTCTCATACATAAAATCTCTCTTTTTTTTCCTTTTTTCGTTTACATTTTATTCTTATTCTACAAATCAGTTTAAATCTCAACTTTTAAGAAAAAATATTTTGTGTTCTTTAAATATACTAATTCTGATTTATGTTGAGCACCTTAAAAGTAAAAAAGGTGGTATAATAAATGCAGTTAAATAAAAAAGTATTAGTTGCCTTAGCAATTTTGCTAACAGTCTCCTATGGTTTAAGTATGGCTGCTGCGGGAGTTAGTATTCCTGGTTGCGGAGAAGGCGGACCATAAAACATTGGTAAAAATGCAAATTTGCAAAATCTTTGTATTTCTTTTCTTTTTTTTAAAATTTAAAATTACCTAAAAATTTCCATTTTGGCTTGAAAATTATTAATTTAAAATAAAACCTCCAAAACTGATAAATTATTAAATTCTTTTTAGAATTCTCATATTCATCTCTCTCAAGTAGAAAAATCGTAAAATGGTTTAGTTATTAGAAGAAATCAAAAGAAGCACTGATAATACTGATGATCTAAAAAATTGATTAGAAGCAACTTTAACAATGTTTTTCAATAAGATTTAATAATTGAGATACCCAAATAAATAATTAACAAACAATATAATAAGAAATTAAAATATCTTTATTAGATAATAATAAATCAACTTTTAAAGAGGAAGAATAAATTATGGCTAAAAAGAAAGCAAGCAAGGTAGAACCCTTGTATGTAAAATCAAAAGTAAGGGAATATATTAAGGGAAAAGGATGTAATACCAGTAGCGAAGTATTAGATGGAGATAAATTCAACTCAATCATTATGGATATTCTCGATAAAGCAGTTGATCGGGCTAAGGCAAACAAAAGAAAAACAGTTAAAGCACGTGACCTTTAATTAGGATTCTCTAATAAAAATCTCTTTTTTTTTTTAAATTATCTCTCTTTTATTTTTTAAAAAGCTTTCAATTAATTAATTACGTTTTTACCTAGAAATTCTACTTCTGTTCTCTCAAAATCATCTTTAGAAAATTGAACAACGAAATCTGCGTTCTCTTCGAATGTATCGTCGTGAGAAATAACAAATAATTGAGTAAAACCTTTGATCTTTTGAATGCATTTTGCTAGATTTATACGTTTTTCGAAGTCCAGATTGGTGGTTGGTTCGTCAAAAAAAGCGAAATCAATTTTGGTTAAAAGTTTTAATATTGCTAATCTAACCGCTAGTGCTGCCGCCATTTGTTCTCCTCCCGACAATTGTGTGTATTCTTTTTCATTTTCTTGTGTAATCAAGATGACATTATAATCGTTTTTTAATTCTAAAATAATTGAATCTTTATCCATTAATTCTCTATAAAGTTCAGTACCAAGTTGATTTATTCGGGACAGTAAAGCTTCAGTAATTTTAGGACCCGCTTCCTTAAACCAATTCCTAATAGTTTCAACAAAATTCTTTGAATATTCTGTCCATTCTCTCTTTTTTACAAGTTTATGTTGTTTTTTCTCTTCCTCTTGTAGTTTTTTGAGTTTAATTTCTATTTGCTCGCTTCTTTCCTTTGAAATATTTATTTTATTTCTCACTTTACCTCTCTTGTCGATTAAGTTTTTAATTTGATCATCAAGTGCTTTAAGCTCTGAGCTTGAAAATTCAGTTTCTAGCTTTTTTTTTTCATTAGTTATTTTA
>WJKD01000106.1 GCA_014729315.1 Promethearchaeota archaeon
ATTTTTTGTTTAAATAAATAGACGCTTCGTTGAAGTTGTATGATAATTGATCTGTTTGTTTGCAGGAGTTCACTCAAAAAAAAATGAAATTTTGTAAGTACTAAGTTTTTTGATCCTTAATTATTTTTTTCCCTAGCGTAACATTTATATCTTCTAGTTCGTTCGTTATAATATGGGTCTATGGCTCTTATTCGCAATTCTGCTTATCGGAATATTCATGTTCTTGCTGTGTTTGTTCCGACAAAAAGAGAAAAAATATGAGCAATTGATTAAAAGTCAAAAGATCCAAATATGCGCTATAAACTCGGAACTCCAAGAAAAAAACTCGGAACTCCAAGAAAAAAACTCGGAACTCCAAGAAAAGAATAAAACCTATAAAACAGAGATTAACCAACTAAAAAAGGAAAAGGATAGCCTTGAGGCGCACTATCTTAAGAAAGTCACAGCAGCGGATGTGAAGAAAAATAATCTAGCCCGGTATCGACGCAAGATGAAAAGTCTCCGAAAGAAAACGATTGCCGAGGAAGCCGAGGAGATCGTGGGCAAAGGGCCTTCATGGCTACCGCACGCCCGTGAAGGCCCTAAATCGCACCAAATGGGAAAGCCGAAAGGAAGCAAGGGGGGAGGTCGCAAACGTCCCGAAAAGATACACGCAGAGAAGGAACTCCACGCCCACAGGTGTTATCACTGCGGTACCGATTTAGGTGGCGTGAAGGAATATTTTGTCTACGACCGCGTGGTGACCGATTTATTCCGGTACATGGAAGACGAGAAGGATTATCTCACCCTGCGGTTAAAGAACGTGAAATTAATCGTCTATCGCAAGAAGTGTCCGAACTGTAAGAAATGGGTCTATCCCGAGCAAGGATTGCTAAAAAATGCCCGCATCGGGCTTTCCTTGGTGAGCTTCGTGATTAGCCGGCGTATTCGCACGGGGCTTCCTTACGAGGTCATCATTGACGAACTCTCTACCCATTTTGGTTCCAATTTTTCCATCACGACCCCTGCCATCATCGAGTGGTTCAAGGACTTTTCTGAGGTCATCGAAGGGTTGTACGCGCAATTGGAAGAACTCGTAAAGACATCAAAAGTACTCCACGTGGACGAAACGGGGCTCCCGATGAACGGGGAGAATTGGTGGCTGTGGGTGGTGTGTTGTGCTAATTTCGTGTTATACGTCCAGAGCGCCTCGCGGGGGCATGAGAGCGTGAAACACATCTTGGATGGGTTTGAAGGGACGTTGATCTCAGATTTTTTCAGTGCGTACAACAAGTTTAAAGATGTCGAGCAACAAAAGTGCTTGGGGCATTTACTCAGCGACATTATCGAACTCATCGTGAAGCTAGAAAAGGAAAACGAGCGTATCGAAAAGAAGTTACAAAACCACGAGGAAGCAGTACAAAAAGAAGAAACATCCGAAGCAACTCCAAAATCGCGTGGTCGTCCGAAAAACCTTGAACCTTTAACCGCCCCTCAAGTGAAGACCTTAAAGACACGGCGGATTCAAAACCTCAAGAGTTTAAATCAAGCAATTCGCTTGCGAGCGTTCTTCAGAGCTACTTTCAAGCACACGCTTCTTGGGTGGAAAACAGACAAGTCCAAGCGATTAACGAAAGAAGAGGCAGAGGAGAAATTAAGAGAACTTGTCTTCAAATTACGCGAAGAAGGCTTGGTCGAGGGAGACTTAGAAAAGCTCTTGAAACGATGCAATAAATACGAAAAAATGCTATTTTCGTATCTGAAGTATGAGGGTATGCCCCCAGATAATAACAGGGCGGAACGAGACCTCCGCCCTTTTGTCGTCCAGCGGAAGCGTTCGGGTGGGTTCAAGAGCCCTGAGGTCATGCGGCACTACGTCATTTACCTGTCGTTGTACATGACGTGCAAGTTAAACGGGAAAGATTTCGATAAATTACTTGATTTGGTCTTTTCCGGTGAGAAGTTCAATTTAGGCTCATTTTTATCTTGCTAAGAACAACTCTTTCTACTTTTGTAAAACTTTTTGGCTCTGAATAATATTTTTAGGTAAAAACTGTGGATTTTTTTTGTTTGATCAGAAAGGTTTTTAACAAATCAAGTGATCAAAAAACTTAGTACTTACATAAAAAGTTGTTTTAAAAAATGGAAAAACAGCAAACAATTAAAATATTATCAAGTATAGGTGCTGCTTTTTTAATAATTACTGGGATACTGGAGATATATTGGTCTTTAGATGAAGATATTAGAGATATAAGTGTTTATGGCATAGTTTTTGGATCTATTCTAATATGTATCGGAGTAATAATAATATTAATTGCTTTGATTCCAGATGAAATTAATCTATTTGTATTATTGGCCTTAGGTATAATAGCGTTTTTTGTTTTTATATATGCATATATAGAAATTTTGGGATTAATCGGAGCAATTTTAGTTATTATTGCGGTTGTTTATGGTATTTTTAAGAAAGAATGATTTTTTTTTTACAAAATATTTTTAAAAATATCTTTTTTTTTAACATAATAATAGATCTTATCAATGTGTACTAATCATATTATTACAGATTTAACATTAAATTTAGAGGAACCGTAGCTTTTCTCGCAATACTTTCAGGGACCTTCACTTCAAGATATGTTTTATCTAGATTATTTAATGTTTCTCTAATTAAAGCAAGATTATTTTTCTTCATATCCTCACATATAATTCGGTCAATCGCTAGATAAAATTTCTGCGATGGGAAATCTTTCTGCATTCTTTCCAGCAAACCTCTTTCCGTTC
>WJKD01000107.1 GCA_014729315.1 Promethearchaeota archaeon
AATTTCTTTCCCCCTGTCGATATCGTCTTTTTGAAACACGTCCTTTAATATTTTATAATACAATATTAAAATCTCATCCCGTATTTGAAAAGACCTTAGATAATCCAGGAATAACGCATTCGCCTCATCTGCTCTAAAACGTTCGCCACATCCACAATTGCAATGGTAATAATAATGCTTTTTTCCGGTTTTGCTGCGGGAGCCACTACCAGTTAAATTATTCTCGCAGATCCTGCAAACCAGGTGCCCCCTAAGCGGTAACATAATGCTATGTTTGGAAAACTTTTTCATTTTCCGTTTTCTGCCTTGCAAAATCCATTGGACCTCGTCAAAAACTTCTTCCGAAACCAGCGGTTCATGCAAACCTCTGACCAGCTCCTCCGGCTCATCTCGCCACTCCTTAATCCGAATTTTACCAGTGTAAACAGGATTCCTCAAAATCCTATGAAAATGTGACTCACTAATTTTTAATCCCTTTTTGTACATCTTATGTCTGAGCTCTTCGACTTTGTAGATACCTTTTGAAAATTCCTGAAATGCTTCCCGAATCAATTCTGCTTTATCACCCGGAACGATGCGTCGCTTATCGCCTATTGTATCCCGCTTATAGCCCACTGGCGCCGACCCCATCCATCTTCCCTCTTTAGTCGCTTGCCGCATACCCCTTGTCGTATTTAAACCCCTTCTGTCATTGTCTATCTCGGGTATGAGCATATTAACAATTCTGAACAGTTTATTTTCAGGAACTTCATCATTATAGTCACCTTCGTCAACAATTTTTATTTCTAACTTCAATTTTTTGAACACACGAAACATTTCCATAGATTTTTCAAGATTCCTTGAAAACCTGTCCCAGCGCACACAAATGAATAAATCTGCTTTTACCTCTTTATCTTTTACTTCTTTAAGCATCCTTTGAAAAGATGGTCTATTAAAATTCTTTGCCGAACAATCGTCCTGGTAATGCTTTACAACTTCGATATCGTTATCCCGGCAATATCGCCTTAATCGATTTTCCTGGTCCTGCAGACTGAAACCATTTTCCTTTTGGTCGTCAGTTGAGACTCGTGAGTAAATTATTGCCCGGCGTGCCATCGCCATTCTCCCTATAATTACGGTATTCAATTTCTGCTAATTTGTAAAGCAATTCCCTCACTGCTTTAACTTCCGATTCAGAATACTTTTTGCCACCTGATTCCAGAATCCGCCTGCACTCGTTAATCGATAACATCTTAAAAATCCCACTAACATTGCACCTCTGAGCTCTTCAGTCAGCGCAACAATCCTAATCACACGTGGCGTTTTACCATCCATCATTTAGAAAATTTCCTTTTCGTTGTTCTCTTTATCTTCACTATCTTTCCATTTGCTTTCTTTATCTCAATATCTTGAAAGTCTTCTTCCTCTAAAATTTTCTTAATATGTCTTTCGTTTTTTATCGATTCGGTGAATTCATATCGTTCCAATTTACCATCCTTTGTGCGAATCGTTATTGTTTCAAAATCACGCATTCTGATAGCAAATAAAATTTCAAGCTCTTCTTCTGATAATTCCACCGACGTTTCAAAATCAGGTTTTAAATCCTTATTCGGATATAGCTTTTGCAGAATATTATTGATTGATATCATAATGACATCATCGAGCGCCATATATTTCATCGATGCCCGCATTTCCTTGTGAGTTACCGGCTCAGCTTCCCCATTTTCAAATATTAATAAATATACCGGAACTTTCTTAAACAGCGCCATAACAACATAGTATTCAAATAGTGGGAACATAGTTTTATCTTCGTCTGTCCATTCCGGCATCGTTAAATTGTGTTTCACTTCCAACATCTTTTCAAGGGGAAATCCAAATCGTCTTAGCTTTCCAATTATCTGTAACCAAATAGCACCGATAATACTGAACCTGCGCCATCCCTTTTCAGTATCCCTATCCGGTGATATTAAACCCTTCTGTTCCCAATGATTTATAATTCGATATGAAAAATCCGGTACTTTCAATCTGGATTCTTTTTTATTCAATAAAGCGGAAATCTTTTTCCCAACATCCGAAGCATTATAATATTCATGTATCGCTAATTGATAATAGTCGCCGCTACGAAACACAAAATGCTTTTTCTTATTTAACCCACCATTATTCATATTTTAGACCTTTTCTTAAACCTTACCAGGATGTTCACTTTTCTAATATAACACATTCAAACCTTACATGCAAGTATATTTTTTATTTTTTCACTTTTTCTGTTCAAACATCGATGCAATGACAATTTCTTTAAATTTTTTTGTCTTTTTTCATTGACTATAATTGAAAAATTTCTTATTCTAATTATCATTCTTCTTCGCATCTTCGAATCTTTTATCAGCATTCAGTAAATTCACGTAAGGGAACACACATGGAAATATTCCAGAAATCGGTTATTCAAAAGTACCTGCAAAATTTAGATGAAACGAAGGTCAACAACGCATATCAGAAATATTTGAAATTCTATGGTAACAAAGCCCGCATCCAGAATATTACTTTACTCAAAGAAGAAAATTACCAGGAAGGTTTTTTAAGAGAGATTTTCGTCCATGTTTTAGGGTATACGATAACGCCGGATGAAAATTATAATCTGACAACCGAATTCAAAAATCTCACGGATGCCAAAAAAGCGGATGCTGCCATCCTGAAAGACGGAAATGCTATCGGTGTTATTGAATTGAAATCCACAAAGACGAAAAACCTCGACACCATTAAGCAACAGGCATTTAATTATAAAAACAACCAGCCTAAATGCCGCTATGTGATTACCTCAAATTTCCGGTTATTACGATTCTACATTGATAACGCCACCGAGTTCGAGGAATTTGATTTATTTAAGTTAACGGAACAGGATTTCAAAAAGCTCTATCTTATCTTGAGCAAAGAAAGCATGTTTTCGGATATTCCGCTAACTTTGAAGCAGGAAACCAAATTCCACGAAGAAAAAATATCCGATACTTTTTACAAAGACTATTCCGCATTCAAGCATAAAATATTCAACAATCTTGTTAAAAATAATCCTCAATATGACGAGCTGCTATTATTCAAAAAATCTCAAAAACTGTTGGACCGCATCCTGTTCGTATTCTTTGCAGAGGACTGCGGACTGGTACCACCAAACGCAATTTCCCGGATTGTTGACCAATGGCATCAATTAAAAGATTTAGAAGCTTACCAGCCGCTTTATGATCGTTTCAAATTGTTTTTCCACCACCTCAATACCGGACACAAATACCAGACGTACGAATTGCCGCCATACAACGGCGGACTGTTCGCTCCTGATGAAATACTGGATACTGTTAAAATAGATGATGCAACTCTGGAAAAAGACAGCCTTAAATTATCAGCTTTTGATTTCAATACGGAAATAGACGTCAATATTTTAGGTCACATTTTTGAACATTCGCTTAATGAAATTGAAGAAATAACAGCCGAGCTGCAGGGACAACCGACAGATAAGAAAAAAACAAAACGCAAAAAAGAAGGGATATTTTACACCCCGAAGTATATCACTCAATATATTGTTGAAAACACAATCGGTGCTTTGTGCAAAGAAAAGAAACGGGAATTAGATATTTCCGAAATTGGTATTGATGAATCACACCGCAAAGCCGACGGCAAAATTTCTAAAAAAGGCGAGCAGCTTTTTGAAAAGCTGACGGAATACAAACAATGGCTACTTAAATTGAAGATCCTGGACCCTGCCTGCGGCAGTGGTGCATTTTTGACCCAGGCGCTGGATTTTTTAATCGAAGAACATAAGAACAATGATTCATTGATAAACGAATTGACCAACCAGCCATTAGGTTTATTTGATACCGACAAATCAATTTTGGAAAACAATTTGTACGGCGTTGATATAAACGAAGAAAGTGTGGAGATTGCAAAGCTATCATTATGGCTGCGAACTGCCAGAAAAGACCGCAAACTTTCCATGTTGAACGACAACATTAAATGCGGCAATTCTCTTATTGACGACCCGGAAATCGCCGGCGATAAGGCATTCAATTGGGAGAAAGAATTTCCTGACATTATGAATAACGGCGGATTTGATGTGGTTATCGGGAACCCTCCTTATGTGGCAACCAAACAAATTACAAAAGAGAACAGAGACTATTTCTGGGGAAAATACTCTGAATTGTTAGTATATGAGATGGATTTATATGAATTGTTTTATTATTTTTCAATTAATACTCTTCTCCGCAAAGATGGTTATTTAGGATTCATTACTCCCAATACTTATTTTTCAATTTCAAGTTTCAAAAATCTTAGACAATATTTCATTAGACAATTAACGATAATTGAAATTCTTGATTTTCCTTACAGATTTTTCCCTTTTAAAGATGTTAACACAGAGACAGCTATTACTTTGCTCAAAAAAGTACCAAATATTTGCAATTTAATCGCCCTTAAGACTATCGACAAAAAACTTTTATTATCCAATGGAGAAATCAATGATTCCATTCTTAGAAATTTATCTTTTATAGAGCAGAAAGAACTAAATGATTTATTTAATTGTAAAATTATCGTAAATCCCTCTATAATACTGAAAAAAGTATTAGCTCATGAAGATACATTCAAAGATTATTTATCACTTCACAAAGGCTGGATGAGTGTTCCACAAAAAACATCAATAAATAACAAGTTTTTCGACAAGGGAATATTTACTAAAAAAGACTTATGCGACTATCCTGAACTAACCTCAATGTGTAATAAGTTTCTTGAAGGTAAAGATATTCATAGATATTTTCATGATGATATAGAAAAATATGTAAATATAAGGGATATTGATAGAAAAACAAAATCATGGCATTTCGCACCCAAAATTATATTGCAGAGGATTGTAGGTCAAAATGTAAATAAAATATTTGCTACAGTTGATGAAAATAATTATATAATATTCCCAAACGCAAATTTAGTTAATTTGAAAAATAACAATTTTGATTTATATATCTTTTTAGGAATTCTTAATTCAAGATTAATCAGCTATTACTATAATTTATTTATGGGGGAGTCAAACACGAATTTAACTAAGGAAGCATTTGAACAAATACCAATTCCAAAATTGATTAGCTCAAAACATGAATCATTGTCGAAGCAGGTAAAAGCAATATTGAACAATAATAAAAGAAAGCAAGATCTTCTAAATAAATTTCTATCTAATTTGAAGATTAATTTCAAATTAAAGAAAATTACAAACAAAATTATTACATTCTACAAGGCTGATTATAAAGAATTTATTTATGAATTAAAAAAACAAAATATAAAAATAAATCCCCAACTACAAGACGAGTGGTATGATTATTATTATGAATATCAAAAAAAACTTACTGAAATAGAAACTATTATCACTGATTCGGACCGGCTAATTGACCAAATGGTCTATGAACTATACGGCTTAACACAGGACGAAATTGATATTGTTGAAAAAACAACATAAGAGCTTCTTCTCTAATCTTCAGTCTCTCTTATCGAACTTTTTTATTCAGCAATTTTGTTCATTTGACGATATATTTCATTGAAACATTCTAAAATTTAGCTTGTATAAAAAATTGAACTTGATATTTTAGGAAATATTGCTTATTTTAAATTAAAGCAGAACATCCTTTCTCGATTTTCCTCCTATTGAAGTGAATTTTAATCTATTTGAATTATAATACTTATATGAATATAACCGAACACAAAATATTAGCTGGTATTAAGTATTTTGTAAAAAACACAAAGAATGTTGGCAGGACAAAATTATTTAAACTGCTTTACCACTGGGATTTTATACACTTTAAAAAATATGGACTATCGATTACTGGTTACGATTATTACACATTCCCCTTCGGTCCTGTCCCTCTAAAACTTTATCAACAAATTGAAAGTGATAACCTTCCAGATTTATTAAAAAACGACATAAAAATAGTAGAAGATTTTAATGAGGAGGAAGATAACCAATATAAAAGATTTAAAGTCATCTTAAAAAATAAAAAAATTGATTTGGACTGGTTATCTCCAAATGAAATTAAAATTCTTGAAGAAGTCTCTTTTGTTTTTAAAGATGCCACAGCTAAACAAATGACCGAAATAACTCATTTACCGAATACGCCCTATGACAAAACAAAAAATGAAAAGGGTATGAGACATATAATTGATTATTTTTTAGCAATTGATGAAGAATCTGAACTTGATTTAGAAATCATTAAGGAACGCTTTAATACGCAAAAGGACTTACTCTCTGATGCCGACATTTGAAAAGGGACAAACCTTTTTATTAACTAAATCGGAAAAACTATTAAAAAGAACAAAACCAAAATATTTCATTTCGTTGTCAGACGCCGATTCTGAAGATGATATTGTTGTGTGTTTCGTTATGAACACAGAACATGATTTTCGAAATCTGAGTATCAATTGTAATAAGAGGGTTCAGAAGTTTATACTATCACCTAACATTTTTTCTTTCCTCGATAGACCTACTGCAATAGATTTAGCTCTACCTCAAGGCTTTACATTATCTGAACTTTTAGATAACAATCAAATAAGATTATTTGAAATTGCGGATGATGTTTTATGTCGGCAAATAAAAAACTGTATTGACTGGAATTTTATTGCCCCAAAATTTCAACGTTTGATCAAAGACTGCTTTTAATATTTTTGAACAAATGTTGCTCATTAATTACAACGCCCTTTTTATATATCTTTTCATGTTCGGCGAAAACACTTCCTTGAATTTTAACAATTTTTCAATAGACCAGTCTTTGATTTCTTTTAATGTTTCGCCGTCGCTATCTATGGAACCGTTCCTATAAATGGCTATACGTGAGGCTTTTTTATCATCCAATCGTTCCCATTCCAGGTCTTCATCAAACTTGGATTCAATTACCTCTTTATCTTGATAAATCGTATCAAATAACTGTTTATTCTTTTCGGCGTCTCCCTGGTCCAAATATAAATCTACTCGAATGCGATTTCCTAATGCAAAGCTCGTTCCATAAGTTATACCCGAATACCCCGAAGCAAAGCTATACCAGCTTTGCGGTTGCCCTTTCCTTGCATTGGTGAAATTATACTTCTCCCGCAGCTCGTCAATTAAATCCTGAAAATAGCAGCGGTATGCTTCCATCTTTTCGGATACCTGGTTGCTACCTGGTCTCTTTTTGCTTTTCTGCCATTCATTTGGGAATACTATGGGATTGAAATTATATGCGGGCTTCGAATCATCGATTTGCAGTATTTCTATAACCACGCCGAAAAATTCAGTGTCCGTATCCGTCCTTTGGTTGAGCCAATCCAGTGCCTGCCGATGTTCTTCACGAATTGTTTCCGCAATCCAGATGATTACCGACGCATCAAAACCGGATGCATACGTCAGCAACTTACCAAGATGGTCATGATCGGTAGAACTAATTTGATTTTCGATTATCACAGCTTTGTTTCTGCCGACATCATTTGCCAGCAAATCAAGCGAGAATTCCCCGACGCTAGCTTCCATCTGTTTTAATTCCAATTCCATTCCAAGAGTTTTACCAAGCTCACTAATATTTTTCGCCAGCCAGGGAGTGAATTCCCTTGCTTCATTTTTCCAGACATCCCGAAGATTTAATTTTCTAAGATTGCCGAAATTCGTCATTTTCGATATCCCTCATTTTAAAAGATGATAATTCCCAGGAATCCGATTGAAATATGATTTTAAATATTGATTAAGCAAGTTGCTATTCTAAAAGTGCAGAAATGAAATCATGTAGGAAAGTATAGCAAAATATATGAAATTCATTTAAATATGTCAACATTAAAAATTAATTATTTGCAGAAGCCGACAATTCGTTTTACTTTTTAGCCCTTTTTAGCAAGTGAATATTGTCTACTAAA
>WJKD01000108.1 GCA_014729315.1 Promethearchaeota archaeon
CTTTCTACCTTTCCTGAACCTATCTAAACTAAAGAATCTTAAACGACTCTGGCTTTTTAATAATGAATTGTCTTCTCTTCCAGAGTCTTTTTCCGAGCTTATATCGCTTGAATTATTAGATTTAGAATATAATAATTTATCGAGTGTTCCTAAACCTATAACAGAGTTAAAATCCTTGACCTCGTTGATTCTACGCTCAAATAAACTGCGAAGACTCCCCCAATCGATTGGGAATCTTATATCGCTCAAACAATTATTTTTAAATTCTAATAAGTTGAGAGAAATCCCAAAGGAAATATCAGAATTACGATCTCTTGAGGTATTAAATTTGGAATATAATAAAATTTCGAAAATTCCAAAATCCATCGGAAACCTCTCTTTATTAAAAAAATTGGATCTAAGCAATAATCGACTATCTACTCTCCCTGAGTCAATTGTTAAGCTTAAATCGCTTCAAATTTTAGATATTAGTAACAATAAATTTAAGAATATTCCCGAAATTGCTAAAAAATTAAAATCTAGGGGTTCCGTGATATATGTATAACGGATTAAGAAAATCGGCTTGTTTATCAGCTTCGGACATAATTTAACCATCACATTGATAATATTTAAAAATTTGTTTTTGATAAAATTAATCCTTTTGTAAATATTTAAATGGTGCCGGATTATTATTTTTTATTAATTTCAAAAATAATAAATCAGTCACGAAAGAAAATGCCAGACGTATATATTAAAACTCCTAATTTAGACGATATTTTCGAAAGATGGAAACAATCTACCTATAAGAAGAACAAGAAGAAATTAGAGAAACAATTCAAAACGAAAGGAGCAGTCTTTTCTTTAGATGCGATTTCAGCAGCAGAATATGTTAAAGATACGATGAAGGAAGCAGCAATTTACTTTGCAATCCAAAAATCAATTGCCCCCGCTAAAGGGAAAGAAGAAGATTTGGTGGAAGTGAAAAAACTAAGTAAAGTTCAATTTTATTCATTTAAAGACTCAGATAAAGTAAACAAAGACAATTGGAAGGGAGATGACAAAGTTCCCATTTTTGAGAGCATTACTGCGGTTTCCTGCAAGGACTGTGGTGGCAAAGGCTTCGTCGAGGATAAATGTAAGGGATGCAAGGGAACTGGAACTATTGAGGAAAAATGGAAAGTCTTAGTAGGAGAAGATCAAAATAAAGACAAAAGGAAATTTTCTTTTCCTTGTGGTGAGTGTTATGGAACGGGAAAAGCAAGAGACTATTGTAGGACATGTTACGGGCATAAAAATTTGTATAAATACGAAATTCGTCCTGTTCCATTCCAAACTGTAGTCACTGGTATTCCAGTTCTCCATAGTAGCGCGCAAACAAAATATGAGAAAGAAATTGAACAAGATCTTCATAAATTAATTGAAAAAGTCGAGGGAATCAGGTTTGATAATTTTAAAGATCTGGAGAATAAAGCCGAGGCTTCGTTAGGATATTGGAACAAAAAGATTAAAAAAACTATAGGTGCTGCAGGGAGCGATTATAAAGACTACGACAAAAACGATGACACAAAAATTATAACTAAGATCTACTTGTTTCCAATGATTCAACTCTTCTGCGAGACGAAAAAGGGAAAAGGATTCGAAATTTATAGTCTAGGTTCTGAAAAAGAATTTATGATTTACTCAAATTTCTAAGAAACTAACTTTCTTATACTTTTTTTAATTTATTTTATTTGTTTTCTCAATCAATATTACATTTTGATTTAATTATACCTAAATGAATTTAGAGAGGAACAAATCTTAGTGCCAGAGCTTCCTGAAGTGGAAACATATAGAAGATATTTTGAATCTACATCTTTAAATCAAAAAATCATCAATTTAAAAATAAGAGACGATAGAATTCTCAATTTAAAAGAAAAAGCTTTGAAAAATTCAATTATCGGCAATTCCTTCCATTCAACCCATCGTCATGGGAAAAACTTATTTATCAAATTTGAAAAGAAATATTTGATGCTTCATTTCGGGATGTCTGGAGATTTACTCTATTTTACCAAAGAGCGAGAAGAGCCGAAGCATAGTCGAGTTTTATTTATTTTTGAAAATCATAATTTTTTGTCCTATATTTCGCAGAGATTATTTGGAAAAGTAGATATTGTGAGCGACATTGACAATTATATTAAAAAGAAAGAACTTGGACCAGATGCCTATAAAATGAGTTATAAAGATTTTAAAGATGCGCTTCAAAAAAGGTCGGCGTATGCTAAGACGCTTTTAATGAACCAATCATTCGTCGCTGGGATTGGAAACATATATTCTGACGAAATCCTCTTTCAAGCAAATATTCATCCAAAAACAAAGATTAACTCGCTTGACAAGAAAAATCTTGACATGCTTTTCAAGTCAATAAAAGCCGTATTGAAAACAGGAATTGAAAAAAAAGGAAATCTTGATAAATTTCCTAAAAACTACTTGATTCCTTACAGACAGAGAGAGGAACAATGTCCAGAGTGTAATACTGAGATTAAGCGATATGAAATTTCGGGACGGCATGGCTTTTTTTGTCCTCATTGTCAAATAAAATAATATTTCGAAAACTGATATGCGTCCAGTAATCGTTTCTTGGAGTGGAGGAAAGGATAGTGCACTGGCTCTTTACGAGATTTTAGCATCGACCAAATATGAAGTTAAAACATTATTTACGACCCTCTCAATAGAATATGAACGCGTCAGCATGCATGGAATAAGAAAAGAGTTGTTATTAAAGCAAACAAAATCTCTCAGCTTACACCTTCGTATAATTTCTTTGCCTAAAGATACTTCAAATGCCACCTACGCAAATATTATGAAAAAGGAAATGAGTATTTATAAATCTCAAGGAATAGAATATGTCGCCTTTGGGGATATTTTTCTAGAAGATATTAGATCTTACCGGGAGGAGAATCTTAAAAAATTGAATATGGAAGCTGTCTTCCCTTTATGGGGAAAAGATTCGCTTAAACTAGCTCATAAATTTATAAATTTAGGGTTTAAAGCAATAGTGACTTCGATAGACATTAAATATCTGCCTAAAACTTTCGTTGGAAAGAACTTTAACGAAGACTTCCTAAATAATTTACCTAAAAATGTTGATCCTTGCGGTGAAAACGGAGAATTTCATACTTTTGTATATGATGGACCGTTATTTTCTTTTCCAATTCGTTTTCAAAGTGGAAAAACCGTTTTAAGGGACCAGCGTTTTTATTTTCTTGACTTAATTTTTTAAAATAACCTTTTAAGATTAAATTTATATTATCTCAAGTTATTTATTCACTATTAATTACCGAAATCTTCAAATGAGAAGATGAATAAAAATGCGAATAGATCCCAAAGTGAAGAAACTTATTATTTTTAACGCTGGTGGAGGTATAGTTGAACGAGAAATGAAATTAAGCCTGAATCAAGGTTTAAATGAGTTTCAAATCCAGAATGTCCCTGCTAGCTTCGATCCCAACTCTGCGGATATCATGTTAGAATTTGTCGATCCAACGGATAAAGAAAGTATTTCTCTGCAACAAACAATTGTGACGCTTCCTGACTTAGCGAACGCTCAAAAAATTATCGACAGGGAAAAATCGGCTGCCAATAATATCATCAATTACTCTATCGATTTTACTCGAGAAATGCGAGAGAAAGTCTCCAGAATCTGCGAAGCGAGCTATTATAAAACCTACGCAGACATGAACGGAACTTTTGATTTTATTATAAACTGCACAAAAGAACAAGGAGAGGTAATTGTTAAGATTCTATACACTTTAAGCGACCTACGAATTAAATGGCAAACTTCTTTACAAGTAAACATCAATGAAGACGGTCAGACAGCTGAGGTTGAAGGGTTTTTAATAGTAGATAACAAATCGGGCTTTTCTTACGATAATGTGGAATTAGGATTTGCGATATTTGAGCTACCGCGATATACGGGAACTCAGCAAGAGGATCAATTTCAACCAACTACGGGATATGTTGAAGCTCCAGCACAGCCAAATCTAAGACAAGAGATGCTTGGAGAATTGAATCGGATGAATAAGGTA
The DNA here is from genome assembly GCA_014729315.1 of Promethearchaeota archaeon. Next base: position 4,044 of record WJKD01000108.1, read on the forward strand.
AAACCTATGAAGAGAACTCAAAGAATGAAGAGTTTAATGATGTGAGGTGAGAATAAAACGAAAGCGAATGTACCAACAAGAAAGAAAGTAAAACTTAAGTGGTTTAAGCAGAAATGTAAATTTAAAATCGATCGAAAAGTAGACATCCAATACACAGCAAGCAATGTCGCGACAAACGAATTGAATTGGGAGGCGGTTGTAAAATATATATTATTAAAAGAAGGAAACCTTCAAAACAAAGACATTCCCGTCAATTCTCCAATGACCCTTTACAAAAATAACATGCCTTTCCTTTTTCTAAATACTGCTGAAAGTTCGGCTACGAAACTTAATTCTGAAGACTTGATAGACGACGATATTTTAGTGGAAGACGAGATTGTATCCATAAAAGAGGGCGAACCAAAGATTACCTTCGAGGACGCTCCCGACCCTAAAAAACAAATCGAAGTTCGAACTCGAATTGACGAAATATCGAGAATTGTTAGTGTTAAGAACAAGCTTAGCAATCAGATCGGCATTGTCCTTAACTTCAAACAGACAAAAGATGTGAAATACATTAGTTCGGCTCCCGAACCTTCGCACATTGAAAAACCCAATTATAAATACAATTTAATAATTTCTCCTGAAGATAAAAAAAGCATATCCTTCAAATTGGAGGCCAAGATAATTACCCGAATTACGAAGATTAAACCAGAATTCTTGAAACCTCCAGAAAAATGATTTAAACTCTTAACCTTTTTAGTTTTTTTTTAATACTCTTTAAATTTATTCCCTGGATTCCATTTCTTTTTTACTAATTTTATCAGCTTTATCTTTATATTTGTAAATGTAGATTACTGATGAGGTAATCAAAATTACAAATACTAAAAATGCTAAAGTAATTCCTTCGAAATATGGATAGTTATACTTGTTTTCGTGCGGAAAAATATAGATTCCAAAAATAGAAAGTAGTCCAAGCATAATGTATCTATTCTCTTTAAAAAATTCTTTTATATCGGTTCTTTTATTCACATGGAGAACAAATAGTAAGCAAATTAATGGAAATAAGACCAGCCCAATGCGGTATGTAACATAATTTAATAGCATCATCGCAAAGCTAAATAACCCAAATTTTCCTATCAAAGAATAGGTTTTATTTATTATTAAGAAAACAGCAATTCCATAGAGAGTGAAGTTCCAAATACTCACTATTATTACTTCCCAGATTTCAGGGAGCATGTTCGTTAGATCCTCGAAAAAAAGAAGATAAAACAAATGTACTTCTAA
>WJKD01000109.1 GCA_014729315.1 Promethearchaeota archaeon
ACTTATTAGAAAGATTCTTTAAAATTACTTTATTCTCAGAATTTAAAAAATAGAAAATGTCGTCGATTATCATAATTGATGTAAATATAAAAGAAGAAAATAGGAAGATTTTAATTTTCTCCAAGTGATATTTCTTTAGTTTAAAATAATGATATAAAAAGGTTAAAACCAGAAGTGAGAATGTGAAAAAGAAATTAACATTCTTATTCAATAAGATTTCAAATATAATATTCATCAAATGCTTATTTACTAAGAATTTTTAAAAACTTAACGCAATTTAGCATTAATGTTTTCTATTACAATTTGCTAGTATCATAATTTATATTCGTAAACTTTTTTTTCTTTGATTTAGAGATCTATATAAGGAATATCAAATAAAAATTAAAAAAGTGAAAAAAATGGCACAACTATCTGGTGTCCCAATTTTAGTATTAAAAGAAGGGACAGAAAGAAAACGAGGAAAAGATGCTCAAAGAAATAATATCGCTGCTGCAAAAGCAGTAGGTGAGGCAGTTAGAACAACTCTTGGTCCTAAAGGAATGGACAAAATGATCGTTGATTCTTTGGGAGATGTTACCATTACAAATGACGGAGCTACAATCTTAGACACTATAGATGTTGAACATCCTGCAGCGAAAATGATAATTGAAATAGCTAAAACTCAAGATGAAAAAGTTGGAGACGGAACAACAACCAGCGTCATTATTGCAGGAGAATTGCTAAATCTCGCAGAAGAATTAATGGAACAATCTGTTCATCCTACGATAATTTTTAGGGGATATAGAAAGGCTCTTGTAAAAAGTAAAGAAATTTTGCAAAAAATTGCACATAAGATTGACATTAATGATAAAAATATGCTAAAGGATGTTGCTAGGACCTCAATGAATAGTAAACTCATAGCTGGAGCAAAAGAACATTTCGCGGATATTGCTGTAAATGCGGTCTCTCAGATATTAGTACAAAGAGGAGAATCTAAAATAGTCGATCTTGATCAAATCCAAGTTATTAAAAAGGAAGGGAAAAGTCTTTTAGATACAAACATTTTGGATGGGATTATTGTTGATAAAGAAATTTTGCATCCTATGATGCCTAAAATCATTCAAAATGCAAAAATTGCCCTAATCAGTGCTTCTTTGGAAGTAGAAAAAACGGAATTTGATGCTGAAATCAAGGTTCAAAGCCCTGATCAAATCAATAAATTCCTTAAGGAAGAGTCAAATATGCTGAAGAAAAAAGTAGCAAATATAAAGAAAGCTGGTGCTAATGTGGTTTTCTGTCAAAAAGGTGTAGATGATAAAGCTCAAAATTATTTGGCGAATGAAGGTATTCTAACCGTAAGAAGGGTAAAGCGATCCGATATGGAAAAACTTGCTAAAGCGATAAACGGTAAAATTTTAAATAATATCTTAGAATTAACCCCAGAAGATCTTGGGACTGCTGGAAAAGTGGAAGAAAAAAAGGTAGCAGAAGACAAGATGATTTTTGTATCGGAATGTGACGATCCAAAAGCAGTGAGCATCTTGATTAGAGCAGGTATAGAACATGTTGTTGATGAAGCTGAACGAATGTTGCATGATGCCTTTTCTGTCGTCAAAGCAACCATAGAAAAACCATATATATTACCTGGCGGCGGAGCATCTGAAATTGAGCTTGCAAAAAGATTAAGAACCTTTGCTCGTTCCATAGGCGGAAGAGAACAGTTAGCTATTGAAGTGTATGCCAATGCTTTAGAGATAGTCCCAAAAACTCTAGTAGAGAATGCTGGACATAATCCTGTGGATCTTTTGGTTGAATTGAGATCAAAGCATAAAACGGATGAAGAAACATCATACGGAATAAATATAGAAATGGGAAAGCCTGACAATATGATCAATTTTGGTGTTGTGGAGCCATTATCTATATTAAGTCAAGCTATACAATCAGCAACAGAAGTTGCTTCAATGATCTTGAAGATAGATGATGTCATAGCAGCTTCGGGTCTATCAAGAGAAGAAGAATAAATACTAAACAATTTACTCCTTTACTATTTTTTTTATCTATCTTATTTAATTATTTATTAAGTCTCTCATAATTAATTCTTAAAAATTCCATTCCCCAATTAAATTTTGAAAGTAAAAGTTTTGCTTCCTTTTCGAAATCAATCAAATATAAGGTAGCAGCTATCGCCTCAACTGAGCTCAATTTTTCCCATTTACCATAATTGACTGGATTTGCGGCGACTAAGGGAGGTAATTTCCTTTCATTTTCAGACTTCAAAGATCCAAATTTCAATAACTTTTTCCAAGAGCAATCGATAATAATCAATCCAT
>WJKD01000110.1 GCA_014729315.1 Promethearchaeota archaeon
ACTCCATCGCCTCAGCCTACCCTTTCTCCTTCCACGAGTCAACTTAAACCTCCATCACAAACAACCCCAGTACCTCCAAGACCAAGCGTACCTCCGCAATCAAGTATAGAAGAACCCATTCAAGAGCCAGATGTACCAGTAGATCCTTATCCCAATAGGACTGACCCAGGTGTCCTACGCGAACAAAAAGGAGGTATAGTCTTAGAACCCCGAGTTTCTGATAAAATAGAAGGAGGTAGAGTTAAGATGAGTGCTAATACACTCCAACAGCTAGGATTGGGTCAAGGTATGCTAATTGCTTGGGAAGACCCATTAACGAGAGCTATGGGATCTGCTCGAATAGATGTTGGACAAGTCGGCGATTCAGAACTCGTAATGAGCAAGGATACAAAAGAAGATACTAATATCCATGCTGAAAAAATTGTTGTATACTCAACCGAACCTCCAATAGAACAAGCATCTGAAATCATGCTCGAAGTACAAGCAACCCCGAATCTTAGAGGATATTGTCGAGTGAGTCCACGGATCCAACACACGCTTTCAATCCAAAACGAAGATATATTGTCGTTTGAAGACGAATTAACCGGCGCTATAGGGGCTGGAAAAGTTCAAATTTTAGAAGATATTCCCGATAATACTATAGTAATCGATAATGAAATATTAGAAGCAAGCGGAATCGGAAGCTTTGAAGTGAAAGTGTCTAAAAACCAGAGACAAATTATGCCCTTACAAAGTATTTCTTTGGGAATCTCCCCAATTTCAGGAGAAAATATGTGGGAAATAATTAGTATTGCCCGTCAGAGAATCGACCAATTGAAATCGTTTATTTCTAATTACATAATATTTAAAGGAATTAAATTGAGATTCAAAGAGCTTAACATAGCATGCTCTATCTTAAACTGCGTTCCGGATTTAACCGGAGACATTTTAGCTAAAGTAACTGAAAACACCACATTAAATCTGAGTCCCACCGGATTAATTCCGTTTAACGCAATCCTCATTATTGACATAAGCCGTTCCATGATGGCCCGAGATGTATATGTAACGAATATTGCTCCTGCAATTGAAGGAATAAAAGCCGCGATGGAATCCAGAGAGATTCAAGAGTTTTTAAAAAAATTTAAGGATGGTATAAATATACCACGAAGAATTTCAGCTGCGTTTGCTGCTGTACTATTCTTGAGTGAAAAGGTTGGTCGAGGATTCGGAGAAAAAGTATCAGTCATTCGGTTTGCGGACGAAGCGCAAGTACTTCCATTCGGCGATGGTTTCTATATGGACTCTGCTAGCGGGAAAAAAGGAATTTTAGAAGAAGCAGCACGTTTGATTGTGGATAGAATTGGTAATGCTTATGGACAAGCAACAAATATGGGAGATGCGATGGTTAAGGCCCAGCAGGTACTTTTTGAATTCCAAAACATGAACCCAGATCAGCCAACAATGATAATTCTTTTGACAGATGGAGTTCCTACTGATCCTAATGATTTTCTTGAAGCAATAAAAATGTTTAGCGAAAATCCAAATGTCGTTATATATATCGTTGGATTAGGTAATCCCGACGATGAGATGATGAGTAAGGCAGCCAAACTATGTGGAGGAGAATACTTTAAACCCGAAGATGCGGGTGAGTTATTAATTTGGTATTCGAAGAGAGCTAGAGATTTAACGGTTAAATTAAAAGCCCACACCAAATAACTAAAAAATTCTAAATTTAAAATTTTTACACTCTCATATTTTTATCCAATTATTTGTTTTTAGCATGACGAAGATATTGTTGAGATCGTATGCTTAGAGCTCAAATTCATTAATAGATACTTCATTCTGGTAATAATTTTATAAATTATAAGATTTATTTGAAAATACTTGAAATTATAAGTTAGAATGATTATTAAGGATCAATTTAATGTAGATAATGGATGGAGTAATCGTCCAAAACTATTCTTATAGTCCAGTTGTAAAATAATTAAATGTGAGGTGAGTTGTATGTATAAAAAGATCTTAGTAGCAATTGACCAATCTGAGGATTCTCAGAGAGTAATAAAACAAGTTATCGACATACAAAAGATATTTAATAGTAAAGTAGTTGTTTTTCATTCCATTGATACTAAAGTCTCATTTCCAATGAATATTCCTTTGGTTTCTACTCAAACAGGTCATATGAGTGCGGTTGTAACTCCTAGAAAACTCGAAATCGAGAGAAGAAGGTCAGCAAAAAAACTTCTTGAAAACGCAAAGGAACTTTTTAGGAAGAATTTTTTATCAGTAGAAACAAGATTAATTGAAGACTTTGAACCCGAGGATTATATTACTAATGCTATTGAGGAAGAGAATTTTGATTTAATTGTTGTTGGTTGTAAAGGAGATCATTCAAAACTTCGAAGAGTTTTTATGGATACTATTCCAAACAAAGTACTAAACCAAGCAGCTGCAGACCTTTTGATTGTACGCTGATGATATTTTTTTACATTTTAGAGAGCTGTTATATTGCCTTCTATGGAAAAGAAATTTTAATTTTTTTTACCTATTAATTGTTTTTTGGGACAGAATTATAAATTCAGCTTATGATAAAGCTTTTAAACTTTTGATCTTCAAAAAATTTGATCAATCGCTAACGTTATTCAATCTGTTTAATTTCTATCTTATTTAAAAAAATAAAATGAAATGAAAAAAAAAGAACATAATAATTATGTTTCTTGCTCAAAAACCTTCTTTTTCTTTATTTCGTGTAATTCTCGTGCTTGATCTGATAGTTGATCGTATTTTTCCTTGTCAATTGGAAATCGAAGCATCGCAATGATCCCAAGTACTAAAAAGAACGCCGGAAAGAGAAACATGAGACTTCTTAACCCTAAAATCGTTTCTTGACTTGTTCCAACTGGATCAAATACAGCCCATCCTACGCTATTGAATACTAACGCAATCGAAATGAAAACAAATACATTTGTTAATTTTATCATGAATCCGTGAATCCCGTAAAATCCACCCTCTCTTCTTGTTCCCGTACTTAACTCGTCTTCATCGATAATTGCAGAAAGCGTTACATCGCGTATTATCAATGCTCCAGAAAGGCCGATTCCCAGTATAAAGAATGTAAGAAACGCTGAGATTATATCAGATATGAACATAAATGGGGCTAATGTGATCATAAAGACAATCAATACCCAGATATAGGTCTTTTTTGCGCCGTATTTTTTAAGTATGGATCTCCAAATAAAAACAAAAAAAGCTGCAGAGACAAATCCTATAGCTAATAAAAGCGATAATATCAAAGAATCGTCAATTCCTAACACAAAACTTCCATATAAAGGTGTTATTGTAGGAATCATCGAGAATGCATACCACAGAGCAAAAGTCGCTACGATGTATTTTCGAAAAGCTTTGTTTTTAAATGTATATTGTAAAGATTGAAAGAAGGAGGGAGCTTGTTCGTATTCTCGAGAAAATTCAATTCTTTCAGTAAATCCAAATTTAACAAAAAGAATGGCAGATACGGCACATATCGCGGATATCGCAATTCCAGCTAGCATGTAATTCGTATAGTATTGAGGATCGTCGTATTTGGGGATGAAAAAACTAGGTAGGATGAAAGCTATCATGAGAGAAATAATTTGAAAGAACTGAATGATTGTATTAGCTCTCGCTCTTTGGTTCAAATCTCTAAATAGCTCAGGAAAAAGAGCAGTTTGATTTAGATTCCACATCGTATAGAAGAACTCCCACACTATTATAATAATCACAAAATAAAGAAAGGTGAATAATTCAGAAGTCATAACAGGAGTCCATAAAAGCACATTGACGATCATTAAAGGGAATATTCCTGCGATAATGTATGGCTTTCTCCTACCCCATTTTGTACTTGTTTTATCGGATATCGCTCCTAACATAGGGTCGTTAATCGCGTTCCAAAAAGACCAGATAATAAAACCGATGGTAATCAAATTGACATTTAATCCGACAACAGCGTAATAAAAAGTAAAGATTAAGAAAGAAAAGAATTGGATAAAAATTACGTCAGTAAAGCCCGCTAACGAGTAAAGAATTCCTTTTTTCGTTGTATATTCTTGTTCAGATTCAATCATGGTTATTATGTAATTTCCACTTAAATTTATTTTTAGTTCAGAAAAATTAATGAATCATTTCGAAGCTATGAATAATTAATCACAACCCCGAAATTCTTAATTATTAATATTTTCTTCAACCGTAATTAAATGGATTTAATCGATAAAATATTTTTAATTTTACTTATATTTTGATAAAGAAGTTAATAAACATTTGAATAATCAATAATGGGATGAAATGTTTATTTAAAATCTATTTTTTTTTCCTTTATGGAAAAAAAAGAAAATTTACTCTATTTAGACGAGACAGTTTCTATAGAGCGTCGCATCGAGGATTTGTTGTCCAGAATGAACATTAATGAGAAAATTGCTCAACTTACTTCACATTATGTTACAGAAGTATTAGATAAACAAAATCTTTCAAGGAAAAGTTTAGATCGCTTATTAAAACACGGAATTGGTCAGATCACAAGAATAGGAGAAAATTCTAATTTAGATCCCGAAGATTCGGTAAAGATTGCTAATAAAATTCAAAAATATTTAAATGAAGAAACTCGACTAGGTATTCCAGCGATAGTCCACGAAGAATGTCTTTGTGGATACACAGCTCGGAAGGCAACAATTTTTCCACAAATAATAGGTGTTGCGTCTACATGGGAACCTAGTTTAGTCGAAGATATGACTCAAATAATAAGTAATCAAATGCGTTCCGTTGGCGCTCATCAGGGACTCTCTCCGGTTTTGGATATTGCTCGAGACCCACGTTGGGGAAGGACTGAAGAGACTTTTGGAGAAGACCCATATTTAGTGTCGAGAATGGGGGTTGCTTACGTAAAGGGGCTTCAAAAAAATAGTTTGAAGGAAGGTATCATCGCAACGGGGAAACATTTTGTAGGTTATGGTCTCTCTCAAGGAGGAAGGAATTGGGCACCAGCATACATCCCCGAACGAGAACTTTTAGAGGTTTTTACAAGACCGTTTGAAGCAGCTATTAAGGAAGCAAATATGGGTTCCGTTATGAACGCTTATAGCGAATTAGATGGAATACCCTGTGGATTCTCTAGAAAATTGCTGACTGAACTATTAAGAGAGAAATGGAATTTTAAAGGAATAGTTGTTTCTGATTATGGAACCTTAGACTTATGCAGTCGATTACACCAATTTACTTCAAGTTCATCTAAAGCGGCGCACCTTGCGTTGATTGCGGGACTTGATGTAGAATTACCAAGGAGGGTAGCCTTTAGCAAAAAATTTATTAAAATAGTAAAAAAAGGAAAAATAAAGGAAGATGTCATTAACATAGCAGTAAAACGAGTTCTAAGAAAAAAATTTGAGTTAGGTTTATTTGAAAATCCTTATGTCGAGGAAGATCCTAATAAAATCACACTATTCTTCTCTGATCCAAAAATAAAACAAAAAGCCAAGGAAATTGCGCTTAAATCAATAGTATTGCTAAAGAATGAGAATGATGTTTTACCTCTGAGCACTGATATTAAAAAACTAGCAGTTATTGGCCCGAATGCAGACAGCATAAGAAATCTTCTCGGAGATTATACGTTTGTAGGTCAATACGAATCAACCGTTAACAACGCTACGGGATTTACAGACGTATATGATACCATTCCTCAAGAAACAAAAAAATTGCTAGAGGGCGAAGATAAAGACGCTTTTACCCGAAGTCTTTACGAGATGCAAAGTATTCTTGATGCAATCAAGGAAAAAGTGTCTAAAAATACTGCTATTTTTTATAGCAAGGGATGCAATCTAAACGATGAGAACAAAGATATGTTTGAAGAAGCAAAAGAAATTGCCGAAAAATCAGATCTCATCATAATGGTTATGGGTGGAAAATCAGGACTCGTTCTCGAATGCACCAGTGGTGAGTCTCGTGATAGATCAGAACTAATCCTACCTGGAGTCCAAGAAGATCTGATAAAAGAAATTTATTCGATCGGGAAACCAATAATTTTAGTACTTATAAATGGAAGACCTTTATCTATTACCTGGGAAAGAGACAATATACCCGCAATAATAGAAGCTTGGTTGCCAGGACAAGAAGGAGGGCCAGCTGTGGCGGACATTTTGTTTGGGGACTATAATCCAGGAGGTAAACTCCCGATTTGCTTTCCCCGAAGCGTAGGGCAAATTCCTATCTTTCATTATTGTAAACCAACGGGAAATATAGCAGTATGGGCTTGGAATTATGTAGAAGAAAACACAACTCCTCTTTTCCCATTTGGATATGGCTTGAGTTATACGACTTTTGAATATTCAAATCTTCGCTTAAGCTCAAATGAGATTAATGTTGACGATTTTATTGAAATCTCTTTAGAAGTAAAAAATATTGGAAAGATTGAAGGCGACGAGGTTATACAACTATATATTCGAGATAACGAAGCGGGCGTGACGCGCCCTCTTGAAGAATTGATTGGATTTACCAGGGTTTCATTAAGACCTAATCAAATCGCAAATGTTACATTTAAGATTTACATGAAACAACTAGGATTTTACAACGAAGATATGAATTATGTGGTTGAGCCAGGAACTATGTTAATTTATGTAGGAAGCATTCATGCTTTATATCCTTCCAAGCATTTGAATCTTGACGATCTTTTTGGTAGAAATGATGTAAAGTTGAAAAGTAACTTTAAAATAACGGGAGAAACGAAAATTATAGAAGATGAGAAGATATTCTTTTCAGAAATCTCCGTTGAGAAGAGTTAATCAAACTTAATTTAACCTATAGTATTGTTAGATATTTAAGATTTTCAATTTATTCTCCTTTTTTTCTTTTTGATTATTCCAGCAAAGTGAGAAAAAATTAATAAGCAATTAATTTGAAAAGATCGTGAGCTGATTTTAAATTAATACGAAACCTTTGAAATCACCTAAAAATGTAATTAATTTCTATTCTTATATCCGAATAAAATAAATTTGATATTGATAATAGTAGAAATTTTTGAATTATGAAGGAAAAAGTTAGGGTTAGAAGTAAAAAATATAAATATGAACAAATCTATTAAACAAAAAAAGATCGAACAAGAAATTTAAAGAATTCTTTAGAAAAATGAAGGAAGTTAGGATTTTATCGCTAGACAACCGTGGTCGCGTCGTAATACCGCAGATCATTCGTAAAAGCTTAGGAATAACGTCTAATTCTCAATTAATGATGATTGCCGATTCAGAGACTAAAACAATAAAAATTATACCCGCAGGATTCGCCGGAGAATCGTTAAAGTTTCGTATTACGATGAGAGACGAAGCTGGGGCTTTAGGACTTATTGCTACGACCTTTGGCAATCACGGAATATCATTAGTCTATGGCGAGTCTGTAATAGTCGAAAAAGAAAAGACGGCCGTCTGGACTGTTATAGGCCCGAAACCTTCGCACATCTCTTTAGAAGAGTTAAAAGAAATCTTAAAAACAGAGGGAAATGCCTTAAAAGTTGAAATTATTCCCTTAGGATAATCCTAAAAAGAAAGATTCCTTTGGTAAATATAAATTTTTAAATTAGAGTGTTATTATAGATTTATTATAGTTTCATATTCTGAACAAAATAGGCAAGGTTTTTATGGGTAGAAGAAAGAAAAAGGAGAAAAGAGCCTCGTTAGCGGACACATTAAGAACGAAATCGGAGGAAAAAACAAAAATTAAAATGGATTCTGCCGTAAAGTCGGCAAAAAACACGGAGACAGATCTTATCGGACTATTAAAAGGAGTTTCGGAAGGAACGGGTTATTACCACAGAGAGGAAGACGCTAATGAAGAAGAAAGAATTGAACCAAAGTTGACATATAAAGCAGATAACGAAATTGCCACGCAATACGCAATGGAGGATATTCCTTTAGCAGAAAGAGGCCCCGTAGGTAAAAGAAAACCATTAATCAAAGAAGAGGAAATAAAAGAGAAAGCTGAAGATGATAGAGATTCATCTGAAAACAGTTCAGAACCCCTTCCAGAAATTGAATTGCCAAAAAATGGAGAGGAAAGCGTAGAGGAAAAGACCGCCGAAGAAAAGGCAGGGAAAGAGATTTATTCAAAATTGGAATTGTTTTTTACAGAATTTATGAAAGGATATAACGAGCGTTATAATCGGTGGGAAAACTCCATCTCAAATATTCTTTCTATTCTAAGAAAAATGAGAAAGATTACAAAAAAAAATACTGAAGAATTAATTGGGTCGATTAATAAAACATACGGTAAAATACAAAACAGTCTTGATCAATTTAAGTTTAAACGAGACGAGATCGAACAAGTGTCAGAAGTCGATATAGAAACGATGTCGAGCGAATTCAAACGAGTATTAGGCTTACTGGAACTTCAAGTAAAAGAATATCAGTTAAAAAGACTCTCTGACGAATGTCTTCACGAATATGAACTCTACAAGTAAAAGCTTAACACTTAACCTATTAATTCATATCAAATATCTGAATTATTAATATAAACACAAATTGGGGAATTTTAAAGATGAGCGAGGAGAATTCCTACCTAAGACCTTTAATTGTGGATTTTGGGACTATTACTTTTCGATTAGGTTGGGCAGGAGCAGATAATCCAGAAATTATCGGACCGAGCGTATATGTTGATACATCAGATTTCATTTTCACATCAGAAGTAATTAGAGGAATTAGTGAAATTTTGATCAACGAAAATGAAAGTCTTCCAAAGTATTTTTTTGGGGAAGAAGCCTTGTATTATCAAAATATATTAAAAATACACGAACTAATGGAAGAGCAGAATTTTGGATTAATTGAAAAATATTTTTATAATTATTATCAAAAATTAAATATTCCTCAAGAATTTCAATTTAAACAACCAGTAATTGTAATTACTCCTTTTTACTTAACGGACTTGGAAAAAAAAAAGATACAGCATATGTTTTTTCAAACCTTTGATTTTCCCTCTCTTCTTTTCTTATCAGAAAGTCAAGCAATTCTCGCTAGTTTACAAAAATCTAGCGGGGTTGTTATAAATATGGGGGAGTCTCACACTTACATATCTACAATTTTACATGGATTTACGAATATTATGGCAAGGGATATTTTTCCCATAGCGGGAAAAGAATTAACAAACGCCTTTCTAAATATGGTGTTAAAAGAAAAAGGAGCCGGAAGAAACCTCTATCTTACTAAAACACTTGCCAAGGAAATAAAAGAAAAAACGTGTTTATGCGTTAATCGTCCAAAGATACTAACTAAACAGATTACAGAAGGATTAAAAGATTATAATCAAACAATTAGTTTTCCCGACGGCTCAAGTTTAGTAATAAATGTTGAGAGATTCATGTTAACTGAGCCTTTATTTGATCCAAAGTTAATTCATATTGATTATATTAAACTCGATCAAGCTTTAGCAAACATTATTAAAACAT
>WJKD01000111.1 GCA_014729315.1 Promethearchaeota archaeon
AAATTAACCTTATCGATTATGTCGTAATATCTTGCTCTTAACGTGGAATCTGTGACTCCTACTATGTCTGCGATTGTTTTTTGGTTAACTCTTTTGTTGTTAAATTTGGCGGCTAAGTAGATTGCCCCCCCACATATACCATTCGGGTTTTTTCCTCCTAAACTGTGTTTTTTAAAATATTCCTCCAAAATACGAATTGTTAATTTTTCTACCTCAAACCCTAACCCTAAATTCGCAATAAATCGGGGAATATTCGCAACGGGATTATTTACAGGAGCTTTTAAGTTTAAAATTTCAACGAGTGCACTGTAGAAGCTTCGCAATTTTTTTTCGCTTACGGACGATTCGTCCATGATCTCCTTAAATGTACGGGGGATCTTTTTAATTTTACACGTATAATATAAACACACAGCAACCATTCCAAGAATTGATCTGCCTTTTACAATGTCTTTCGATAACGCTTCTCTGTATAAGTCGTAGGCGGCTTTTCGAATGTAATCGGGAATGTTAAGATTGTGACAGAGTCTCTTAATCTCTGTCATGGCGATTAATAAATTCTTTTTGTCCCACGGTAAATAGCTATTGATTTTTAATGCTCTTTTTAAGTCGTGATTTCTTACGTTTTTATCGTAAGTGACACATAACCCTAAATCGGGCAACATCGGGTTTATTGGACTCCCCGTTCTTGCACGTTTATTCTGTTGTTCTTTAGTATATGTTCTTGGGCCGCTATGGCTACCATCAAACTTTCTTTCGTCTGTAATTAATCCACATTGACAACATACAGTCTGTCCTAATTCTAAAATATTAATTAAGTTTCCACCACATTCGGGACAATGGTATATGTCTTCTAAATTTTCGTTTCTTTCTACTACGGTAATACTGTTCACCTTAATTTTTTTGTACTTTTTCCTTTTCTTACTTTATTTTATCCTTACTTACTGCTCCTCTTAATTTACTCCTTCTTTTATCCTAATCTACGTAAATAACTCGACTCTGGAGTTTACATCTTGTTCCTCGTATTGTTCAAGGAAATTTGATAATTTTTGCGTTATTTGGTTTAATTCGAATAAAATTACTGCCAAATTCAGCGAGGTTGGAAAGATACTCGTTAGGATGATATCTCTATTAACCGCATGCAAAATAATTGTAAAACCGTCAGGATCAACGTTCGAACCAACTTGGATGGTCAAATTTTTCACATTATTGTCATCTTTTATTGTATTCGTGCCACTTTCAGCTAAAGAAAAAAGACTGGCAAATATCGCACTTATTGCTTGATGTGAATCGTTTTTTTGTATGTAAGACGCTTGATCTACAGTGATTATTAACCCATCACTATCGTATAATACAGTATATACCACTCCAGTTCTATCCCGAAACGACTTAAGTATTTCCTTAATTTTTATCTCTGTAGATTCAAGCATTTTTACGTTATCGCCTTTCCCTCTGCGTTATTTATGTTTTTCGAATTGTTTTTAATTACTTTTAAAACTTCGATTATAGCGTCTTTAATTCCAATATTATCTTTTGCCGAACCCGCGTACACCTTCTCACCGACCATATCCGAAATCATCTCTTCCCCATGAAAATCGTCTCTATCTGATTTATTTGCGATAATTCGCATAGGCACTTCGTTACCTAACGCTACACGCACCTCTTCTATGATAACTAGCGCATTTCCAATATTTGCAAGATCGCATCCGTCTATGAGCATTACAACTCCGTCGCTCCCTTTAGCTAAAATGCGTCGGACGGCTTTAAACTGGGTTTGTCCAGGGCTCCCTTTTAATTCTAGATTTACAGTATGCCAGCCTTGATACTCGTTTTTGTCCCGCAGGTATTCCGTTTTACTCATAATCACTCCAACTGTATTAGGTTCAAGATTGGGCCGAGCCCATACCATTCTTCCTAAGTCAAAACCTGTGGTAGTGTGCGTCTTTCCCGGCTCAAACTCCTTCGCAAGCTTGGTCTCAACGGAAATCGCCTTATCGTCAAGTGTGTGAATCATTGTTGTTTTTCCAGCATTGAAAAAGCCCGTGACAAAAATTTTGATTTTGTTATCGTCCATGTGCGGTTTATACCTCAACTTAAATGCAAAATTTAAAAAAACAATTTTTTTATAAAAAAAAGCAAAACAGTTTTTATAAAAAGTTTAATGTTTTTTAAAAAAATAATTGGTATGATGATATTTAAATCTATCGTTTTTCATTTTATAATGTAGCAAAATCAGTGCTCTCGCCGAATTTTTAAGGATATTACCTCTTTTTATAAAAAACTAAATTTTATATAAAAATAAGATCTGCAACAGAAAATATATGTTTTTTTATAAGTATAAATCTAAGCGATATTTGCATAGGTGATTTGCTTTATGAAATATCTATCTTGCAAAAAAAACATTTTGAGTTTTTATTTGTTATTTAATCTTATCATGCAGGGAGGATGGGGATCATTGTTTCTTATTTTTTTCACTCTATTTTCTCTTCGTTCCTTACCTTCCTTGTAGCGTCTTTTTTGTTCTTCTGTTTCAAGTTTTAAACCTGGAATTTCTATGGGTTTATCGTCTTCGTCAAGCGCCACAAATGTAAGATATGCAGAAGCGACGTGAGCGCTATTTCCGGTAATTAAACATTCTGCTTCCACTCTTACACCTATTTCCATTGATGTGGTGGCAACATAATTGATTGAAGCTTTCGCAAATACAACATTACCGATAAAGACAGGGGAGATAAAATCAATTCTATCAATTGAAGCGGTTACGCAATTTTTATTGGTATGTCTAGACGCACAGATTAGCGCGGCGTTGTCAATTAAGCTCATTATTACGCCTCCAAATATATTTCCTGCGGGATTGGCGTGTTGTGGTTGCATAACTTCTGCAAGAGTAACTTGAGATTTAGAAACTGGTCTTTCTTCCATTTTATTACCTCTATATTTAACTGTATTATTTAGATCATTTTTTCGAATGGAATAAGATTCTATGATCCTCTTTAATAATTTTGGTCACTACATTGGTATTTACTCTCTCGATACCTTCCAAGTCATAAATATTTTTCATCTTATCGAATAGTTCTTCTCTATCCTTTCCCCTTAGAAGCACGATAAAGTCGCTTTCTCCGTAGATAAAATAAACGCCGAAAACACCCGGTAATTTCGAGAGTTTTTCACCGATCTTTTCGTGATATCCTGGTCCAAAAGTTGCCCGAATATTTACAACTACCAATAGGTCGTATCCTAATTTTTGGGCGTTTAAATTGGCGTGATAACCTTCTATTATACCTTCCTCTTCTAGGCGTTTAATTCGATAATAGATAGTTGATTTTGGCATACCAAGTTTTTCTGCTAAATCGTTTAAGGGTGTTCGACAATCGTCTTGCAAAAAATTAAGAATCTTCTCGTCGTCATCATCCAAAAAGCTCCGTCTACTTGACATATTGTTCCTCGAAAGTAAGTAATGTTTTAGGAAATATAAAAATCTTCCAATATATTATTAAATTAATTGGAAGGGTTTTAAATTATTCGAAAAAGATTATCAAAAACATTAATTAAACTCTTTATTCTAAAGAAGAATCAACCCAATCAAGTTCTAATAACTTATTCTATGGAAAAGGACTATAATTATATACAGTGTTCAAAAAGACTGTTTAACATCATGAAGTCTTAAATACAAATCCTTACCTAAGATTGGAACGAGAGAATCGCTCGTAGTTATAACAAGTCTTTCGTGTTTAGGAGTTTCGGAAGAAAATTCATAGAGAGACACCATCCAACCTCTAATTTGATTAATGTTTTCTAATTGCAAATCTCTAGGTTTAAGTTCTTCTAATAAACTAATTAGCTCAGTTATTTTTGATATTTCTGGCTTTCGAGCAGTGGTAATTTGAATCAAAATTAATTCGTGATTTTGAACTATCATCACATCCACGGCTTTTGCTAAAGGGATATGGTAAATAATATTAGGCTTTAAAGGTAGTTGGAACCAATTTGTTTTTTGCTTAATAATTTTTATTCCTTTTAATAGAGAAATATCAAGAGGGACAATCTCTTTTTTTGGTATTTTTTTGGCGTAAATAAAAATAGCTGCTGTAAACACATTTTCAAATGTATATCCGAATCCAGAATGAAATCCGCACATTAATTCAAAGTATTTATTATGGAGAACTTCTTTAAGAAAATTTTCAGATTCTTCTTGAAAGGGTCTGAGAAAAGTGAGATAATGAAAATAGCTCGTGATATAATAATTTAACAATCCATTTTGAACGATAAATCCAATATTCATCAAATTATAGATGATTGTTTCTATTTCGGATGTTTTATCTAGATTATGGGGTAACTCGGGGATAATTCCCAGAGACATTCCTGTATAAGATCTTTCAATAATCCACTTTTTAACATGAGAAAATAAATTGTGGGAACTCAGTTTTATTAATTCATCTTCTTTCTCCTTGGTTAGTAATGTCTTTTCAAAAGTTTGTTTGCAAAGTGGGAGAAGGAAATCCACGAAGTTTTCATAGTCTCCATAATCGATTGAGTCAAGAAGAACCAGAAGATTGCTTAAGAATATCATAGTCACTCTTTCTACTGTGCGTGGATGCCCCCCGCTAAATGCTAATAGAAATTGATGGTAATTTTCTACATAATTAGATAAAATTCGTCCCTCTCGGTTTATATTAGCCAATTTAATTAATTTAGATACTTTTTCTACATATTTTTCAATCTCTTCTTTATCAAAGTTAGTTAATACTAGAGACTCGACCTTCTCACGAATTGGAGATCCAATTTTTCGACCTATTTGACTTAGGATATGATATCGCGTCCCCGATAAAACTAATAGCATATTTAGGTTTAGTAAGTCCTTAAGTAATCTTGTAAAATAATGTAATGCCGTTTCTTTCTCACCTTTAACTGTGTTAAATTTTATTTTTTGAAATTCTTGTATTTCATCAGCAGCAAAAAAAATGGGTATGATTGCAGATAACCTTTTTAGTGCGAAAAGCAAGTCGTTGAGTGATATTTTTTCTTTAGTCATCGATCTTTTGAGTCGTTTTCTTAATAAATCTAACAAGTTCTCTAAATCCCCTGCCTCACTAGAATTTTTTTGCAATTTTATATAGGATGAAATTAAATCCCGTTTTGTTCGAAGAGTTTTTTGAATTAAAAAGAGGATGTCTTCGTTAATATTTTCTGGAGAATCGTATTCACTACTGCAAACAAATTTTAGAAACAGCCCCTTTTGTTCAGATTCTAACAGTTTTCCAAAATGAGACAGTAATGTGGTTTTTCCGACTCCTGGAGCGTTTAAGAAAACATAAACTAAATGCTCCATATCTTGACACGCAAGATCCCAAAGTCCTCTCAATCTGCGTAATTCAGATTTCCGACCGATAAATATAGTTCGCACTTTTGAGAGAATATCTTCAATCATAATATTATTAATACTGTTTTCCTAGCTATTAATGATTCACACTTTTTATGATTTCTTCTAAAAATAAGATTTTGTCTTGTTTATAAATTGTTTTATGTTCATTAATATAGAGATTTTCTTAAATCAAAATCATTAGATAGTTAATTTGAATAGATTTAGATTAGAGCATTTAAACCTTCACTTAGAAAAAAAAATATGATATGCAATTATGTAGAGCTAAAAGAAAGAATCCTCTTAAAAACTGCTCTTACTTGGATATTTCTTAGTGGTACATGGTGGAGGAGAAGTTTATCGTTCAATTTTTCAATCTATTCAATGGACCAATCAATCAAATGTTATATTTATTATTTAATACCGTGTTTCCGCCATTAGCATTGATGTGTTGGATTTATATGTTTTCTCTCGTTCTTTATACAAATCGAAGAAAAGTGAGATTAGCTGTCTTTTTTACAATATGTATTTTCTACGAGATTTTCCTCATTATATTTATCTTTACAGCCCCTGACATTGTAGGTATATTTTCTGGAACCACTTACCGCTTAACAGCTCAGCCATTTGCAATTGTTTTTCAGATTTTTGCTGTCGTTACTACTTTAATAACGGGAACTTAATTTGCTTTAGAATCGTTAAAATCAGAAAAGCCAAAAATACGATGGAAAGGCGTTTTCTATTGATAGCTTTTATTTCTTTAGCTATTAGCTTACTTGAGGGTCCTTATGCTAGCATATTTGGTGAACAAATAACCTTTTTTACTCTTATAGTGATTTATATCTTTAGGTTTTTCTTGATTTCGAGTGGTATTGAATATTACTTTGGATTTTTCCTTCCAGAGAAACTTGAAAATTGGCTAATAAAAGAAGAAAAATAGTCTTAATCTTACTTTTTATTTTATTTTCACCTTATTTTTAACCTTAGAATAATTAATTTGGGGAATAATATCTGTGAATTTCATCGAGAAAACATCAATACGCAAGGAAAACCTTAATCTTTTAATACAGGTTTCCTAGCTGCGAGCACAGCGTCAAGTCGCTTAACTGGCATAGTATGAGGAGCGTTTTTCACTTTTTCTGGATCGGTTTCAGCTTCTTTGTAAATTTTTTCCATCGTGTTAATAAAGTGATCTAAGGAGGTTTTTGACTCGGTCTCGGTTGGTTCAACCATCATCGCACCTTTGACAATTAGCGGAAAGTATATTGTCGGTGCATAAATCCCAAAATCTAAAATCCTCTTTGCGATGTCTTCCGTAGTTAATTCGTTAGGTAAGCCTTTTTCAGAAAGCACAAATTCGTGTTTACATAGGCGATCGTAAGGAAGGTCGTAAGTCTGTTGTAATTTAACCCGAAGATAGTTTGCGTTTAAGACTGATATTTGCGCTAATCCTTTCAGTCCCGTCCCTCCTAAGGCTTTAATATAACAATAGGATCTGACCAAGACGCCAAAGTTTCCCCAATACGAGTTTATCCTTCCAATTGAATGTTCTTCGTTGCATGTTGGAGAATTTGTATCTTTGAAAGACACAAAATAAGGTTTTGGTAAAAACTCAATGAGATGCTTCTTAACTCCAACTGGACCTGCGCCTGGACCCCCACCTCCGTGAGGTGTGGAAAAGGTCTTATGTAAATTTAAGTGGACGATGTCAAACCCCATATCTCCCGGACGACTGATACCGAGCATGGGATTTAAATTAGCGCCATCGTAATAGCACAATCCCTCGTGATCGTGAACAATTTGCGTAATTTCTTTTACATTTTGCTCAAAAATTCCTAAGGTGTTTGGATTGGTTAACATCATACCCGCCACATTGTCGTCTTCCATTATATATTTTAATTGATCTAGAGGAATTTGGCCTTGATCGTTCGACCTCAATTCCACGATGGAAAATCCCGCCATTTTTGCGGATGCAGGATTTGTCCCGTGCGCAGAATCGGGTACGATAATTTTATTCTTCTTTATCTTTAGTGTTTCAAAATATTTCTTTATTATAAACATACCTGTCAGTTCTCCGTGTGCTCCAGCTGCTGGTAAGAATGTAAACGCGTCCATAGCAGTAATCTCTCCCAAAGAAGAAGCCAATTTTTTCATTAGCTCCATGGCTCCCTCGTTATTTTTCTGAAGAGGATGAATATTTGAAAATCCTGGCAGCTTTGCTACGATCTCGTTAATATTCGGATTATATTTCATCGTACACGATCCTAATGGATAAATACCGTTTTCAACTCCATAATTTTTACAACTAAGATTAGTATAATGTCGCATTAATTCAACTTCTGGCACAGCGTTAAGGTCTAACCTCTCTCTACAAAACTTTTCCGGTAAAATGGCTTCAATTTTCCTTTCGGGAATATCAAGAGAGGGAAGATAATTATCAATGTTCCGTTCCAGCCCTTTTTCAAAAATACTTTTATGATCTATTTTCATATACTTTTCCTCGCTTAAACATTAATCCTCCTTAGAAATTTTTTCTGCAATTGAAAGGAATAATTCTATATCATGCACCGAATTTAGTTCGGTAACACAAACTAACGCCACATCCTTCATCTCTGCAAAATAATCCGAAACTTTAAGAGGTGGAAGTAGCCCTTGTTGTTCGCATATTTGAAAGAATTCGTCAATATTGGGACATTTTACGATAAATTCGTTATATGTTGGCTTTTGATTAAGTACTTGGAACCCTTTTATTAAATTTAGTTTTTCTTTGACATAATGAGCTTTTTGAAGATTCTGTTTTGCGACTTCTGATAACCCTTTTTCTCCTAAGGTCATTATATAGATAAGAGCAGCAAGAGCGGTTAAAGCTTCGTTCGTGCAGATATTTGAGATCGCCTTTTCGCGTCGAATGTGCTGTTCTCGAGTTTGGAGTGTGAGAATATACCCTGTTCTATCCCCATTAATCTCTTTAGTCTTACCGACCAATCTTCCCGGAATTTTTCTCAAAAACTTTTTCTTTGCGGTGAAAATTCCCAGACTAGGACCTCCCAAAGAAGGGGATATACCCAGAGGTTGACCTTCGGCTACGAAAATATCAACATCACAGCTTCCTGGAGGTTTAAGAATTCCTAAACATGTGGGATCGGTCATAACATGAATGACTAAGGAATCTGGTAAGTTGATTCTTACGCACTTGACAATTGAGTCCATATCTTCGATATCGCCAAAAAAGTTCGGACTCTGGATTATTAATGCTGCAATGTCCTCACTCTGCTTAGTTAACACCTCGTCGATTTCAATAATCTCGATTTGGATTTCTTGCGCCCAGCAATATGTTTTTAAAACCTCCAAATATTCGGGATGAAGGCCCTTTGCTACTAATATTTTGTCTTTACGAGTGATTATTGTTGAGATTAATGCTGCTTCAGCGAGAGCTGTCGCTCCATTATACATACTGGCGTTAGAAACATCCATCCTCGTTAATCTTGTAATCGCAGTTTGATATTCGTAGATCGCTTGAAGCATCCCTTGAGACGCCTCTGCTTGATACGGTGTGTAGGAAGTGTAAAATTCCGAACGACGCGTTATAAATTCTACCGTAGAGGGAATGTAATGATAGTAGATCCCTGCTCCTAAAAAAGAACTCTTGTAAATTTTGTTTTTTGAAGCAATCGATTTCATTTCTCTGAGAAGATCGAATTCAGATAACCCGCCAGGTAAGTTTAACGATTCAACTTTTAGCTCGTCAGGCACATCTAAAAACAAATCCTCTATCGAATTGACACCAATGGCACTTAGTAATTCGTCTACATCCTTTTTATCAAAAGGTATATAATCCATATTTTTCTCCTAAATTAAAATTAAAAAATAATATTAAAAATTGTTTGAAGAGAATTAAGCACTCTCTTCTCGAACAACAGCTTCGTATTCTTCGGGAGAACGAAGTTCGGCAACCTC
>WJKD01000112.1 GCA_014729315.1 Promethearchaeota archaeon
AAGAAATTTTTTTATTTACTCAAGAAGAGGAATTTCAAATAATATTCAGGCAATAACTATTATTTTTGATACTTATAATAGAATTTAAAACGAAAATACAATTTTTCCCATAAGAATGGACAGTTTTTTGTTTTTTTAATATTATGAATATATAAAATATTATGAATTTTTAAAAATAGTTTATAAAATTCACAAAAAAATGAAAACATAGGAACATGAAACTATGGAAACTATAAACGCACACTGTATTGAAGTTGATGCTGTCGCAAAGACATTAGAAACAGACGTTGAAAACGGGCTTTCGAATCAGGAAGCACAAAGGAGGCTTGAGAAATATGGCTTAAATGAGCTCGTACAGCGAAAAAAAGTCACCGCTTGGGAAATCTTTACCAATCAATTTAAAGATTTCTTAATTTATCTTCTCTTTTTTGCCATAGCTATTTCAATTGTAGTAGGAACATACGAACTATTGCAAGGTAACGAACCTTCAGAATATCTCGACGCTTTAGTTATATTTATAATATTAATTGTAAACGCAATACTGGGCTTCTATCAGGAATACAAAGCAGAAAAATCTTTGGAAAGTCTTAAAAAAATGGCGCCTCATAGCGCTAAAGTAAAACGAGACGGAATTGTAAAAGAGATAGATATCAGAGAAGTAGTACCAGGCGATATTCTTCAATTAGACGAAGGAGACAAAATTCCAGCGGACGCAAGATTAACTTCATGCTATTCGATGTATGTGGATGAGGCAATCCTTACAGGAGAGTCGAAGCCTGTGAATAAGTGTTTAGGCGCCTTCGAAGAAAAATGCATGCTCGCCGATCGTAAGAATATGGTTTATAGTAATACAATTATTACTCGTGGAAATGGAACAGCTATCGCAGTAGCAACGGGAATGGACACAGAAATTGGTAAAATCGCTGAAAAAATTCAAGAAGAGGAACCCGAGCCAAGTCCGTTTCATATTGAGGTTGAAAAATTTGGCAAGACACTGGGAAAATTAATTATACTCATATGTATAGCAGTATTTATATTAGAACTTGTCTTAATTATTGCCTTTGATGGATTGAATTTCGGACCAGAGCAAATTGGAAAAATTGTTGATGTTTTAACAATTTCTATAAGTCTGGCGGTCTCGGCAGTTCCTGAAGGATTAGTTGTAGTTATAACGGTAGTAATGAGTATAGGTATGCGAAAAATGGCCGATCGTAATGCTCTTGTTAAAACGCTTACCGCTGTGGAGACTTTAGGTCGTGTCAATGTTATCTGCTCTGATAAAACCGGGACGCTTACAAAAAATGAGATGACAGTCGTAAAGATCTTTTTGGGAGGCAAGGAATACGACGTAGAGGGAGTTGGTTATAGTATTGAAGGTAAAATCGTAGAGGGATCAGGAAATCCGCTCTCGTTAGATACCCCTTATCTTGAAAGATTTCTCCAAGTAGCTTATTTATGTAATAACTCCAGCGTTGCTGTTAAAAAAGGAACTAATAAAACTCACGTAGTTGGAGATCCCACCGAAATCTGTCTAAAAGTGTTAGCGATGAAAATGGATTTATCCGTAAAAGCAGACAAGATTAACGAGATTCCTTTTAGTTCTGACAGAAAGATGATGTCGGTTGCTGTCACAATCGACGGGCAAATGTATTCATTAATTAAAGGAGCCCCCGATATTATCATGAAAAACGCGACAAAAGCAATTATGGACGGACAGGAAAAACCAATTTCCGAGGTTAAGGATATAATATTACAGAAAAACGAAGAATTTGCAAAAAACGCTTTAAGGGTGTTAGGGTTAGCCTATAGACCGTTAGACAAAGAAGATCCCGGAGAAGAAATGGAAAAAGATTACACCTATTTAGGCCTTGTCGGGATTATTGACCCCGCTCGAGACGAAGTAAAAGCATCCATCGAAGAAGCCAGAATGGCCGGTATTCGTACGATAATGATTACGGGAGACCATAAAATCACTGCTATCGCAATTGCAAAGGAAATTGGGCTAACTGATAAAGAAGATGCGGTAACTGGTGCCGAATTAGAGGAGATTTCTGATGATGAATTGGCGGAAAAAGTCAATTATATAGATGTTTTTGCACGTGTGACTTCAGAAGATAAATTGCGTATCCTAAAAATACTAAAGGCTAAACAAAATGTAGTCTCCATGACTGGTGATGGAGTAAATGATGCCCCTGCGGTAAAAGGAGCCAATGTCGGGGTGGCAATGGGTTTAAAAGGGACCGAAGTCACCCAAGAAGCTTCTGATATGATTCTTATAGATGATAATTACGCAACAATAGTAAATGCTATAGAAGAAGGACGAGGAATATTTGAAACAACAAAAGGCTTTTTTCGTTATATGTTAAGCACGAATTTCGACGAGATCATTTTAATCGTTTTCGCATTTATTGTCATGAAGTTATTTGTAAATATTTTTCTCGCTCTCCCATTTACACCTATTCAAATCCTTTGGTTAAATATTGCTACGGATGGAATTCCTGCTATGGTTTTAGGACTAACTCCTACGGATCCTGATGTGATGAAAGAAGAACCTAGAAAAGGATTTACTTTGACGTCAGAAATTAAAGGGCCTGTATTTTTACTTGGAATATATACAGCTATAACTGATGTTACAGTTTATTTGCTTCTCTGGACATGTCTAATTCCTTACTGGAGTACTATTGATCCTATGCTAGCTGGTTATACAAAAGTTGGATCTCCTGCATATATTTATGCGATTCAATTAACTCAAACAATAATTTTTACAAATTTGGTACTATGTGAATTAATGTTTGTGTTCACCTGTACTTCTAATGTAAAGCCATTCTGGAAATTTCCTAATCGACACCTCTTCTGGGCTGTAGGAATCTCTCTACTATTACAATTCTTATTGCTTTTTACCCCATTAAATATCGCATTTGGGCTAGTTCCTTTAACAAAATGGTATCATTGGGTAACCATTTTCTTAGGTGGGGTCACAGTACCGATATTTGATGAGATTAGAAAATATCGTATACGTAGAAAAAAGCGTAAGGGATTACTTTGAGATTTTAAAACAAAAATTCATATTTCTTTATTTTTTATTTGTTTTTCAATCATTTTCTTAAATCTAAATACAATGAAATTAAAAATAAATTATTAGCGATTTATGATTACGATTATCTTTTAAATTATTATTTTGCTATAAGAATGGTCAGTTTTCAGTTTTTCAATATTATCAATATATAAATTATTATATATTTTTAAAAATAGTTTATAAAATTTACAAAAAAATAAAAACATAGGAACATGATACTATGGAAATTATAAACGCACACTGCATAGATGTAGATGCTGTGAGCAAAGCTTTAGATACGGAAATTGAAAACGGGCTTTCGAAGCAGGAAGCTCAAAAGAGACTTGAAAAATATGGATTAAATGAGCTCGTGCAGCGAAAAAAAGTCACTCCTTGGGAAATCTTTACTAACCAATTTAAAGATTTCTTAGTTTATCTTCTCTTTTTTGCAATAGCGGTTTCGATTGTTGTAGGGACATACGAACTATTGCAAGGTAATCAACCTTCAGAATATCTCGATGCTTTAGTTATATTCATAATATTAATTGTAAACGCAATACTGGGCTTCTATCAGGAATACAAAGCGGAAAAATCTTTAGAGAGTCTAAAAAAAATGGCGCCTCATAGCGCTAAAGTAAAAAGAGATGGAATCGTTAAAGAAATAGATATTAGAGAAGTAGTGCCAGGCGATATCCTACAATTAAACGAAGGAGATAAAATCCCAGCAGACGCAAGATTAACGTCGTGCTATTCGATGTACGTGGATGAGGCAATCCTTACAGGAGAGTCGAAGCCTGTGAATAAGTGTCTAGGCGCCTTCGAAGAAAAATGCATGCTCGCCGATCGAAAGAATATGGTTTATAGTAATACAATTATTACTCGTGGAAATGGAACAGCTATCGTAGTCGCAACAGGAATGGACACGGAAATCGGCAAAATTGCAGAAAAAATCCAAGAAGAAGAACCTGAACCAAGTCCATTTCAACAGGAAGTCGATCGGTTCGGCAGACAACTCGGTAAACTAATCATGTTAGCTTGTTTGGCTATTTTTGTCATTGAATTCGTTTTAATAATAGCTACTGAAGGGTTAGTTTTTGACGAGGAACAAATAGATGAAATAATTAACACATTAACCGTTGCGATAAGTCTTGCGGTTTCGGCAGTTCCTGAAGGACTAGTTGTAGTTATAACGGTAGTGATGAGTATAGGTATGCGTAAAATGGCCGATCGTAATGCTCTTGTTAAAACCCTTACCGCTGTGGAGACTTTAGGAAGAGTAACTATCATATGCTCCGATAAAACGGGAACGCTTACAAAAAATGAGATGACTGTAGTAAAGATCTTTTTGGGAGGCACCGAATACGATGTAGAGGGAGTTGGTTATAGTATTGAAGGTAAAATCGTAGAGGGATCAGGAAGTCCGCTCCCGTTAGATACCCCTTATCTTGAAAGATTTCTACAGGTAGGATATTTGTGTAATAACGCCAATGTTGCTGTTAAGAAAGGAACTAATAAAACTCACGTTATTGGAGATCCCACCGAAATCTGTCTAAAAGTATTAGCGATGAAAATGGATTTGGACGTGAAAGCAGACAAGATTAATGAGATTCCTTTTAGTTCTGACAGAAAGATGATGTCGGTTGCTGTTACGATCGACGGGCAAATGTATTCATTAATTAAAGGAGCCCCTGATGTTATCATGAAAAATGCTACAAAAGCAATTATAGACGGACAGGAAAAACCAATTGGCAAGGCTAAGGATATATTATTACAGAAAAACGAAGAATTTGCAAGAAACGCTTTAAGGGTGTTAGGGTTAGCCTATAGACCGTTAGACAAAGAAGATCCCGGGGAAGAAATGGAAAAAGATTACACCTATTTAGGCCTTGTCGGGATTATTGACCCCGCTCGAGACGAAGTAAAAGCATCCATCGAAGAAGCCAGAATGGCAGGTATTCGCACGATAATGATTACGGGAGACCATAAAATCACTGCTATCGCAATTGCAAAGGAAATTGGGCTAACCGATAAAGAGGATGCTGTAACTGGTGCGGAATTGTCGGAAATGGATGACGAAACCTTAGCGAGACGAGTAATGGAAGCTGATGTATTCGCCAGAGTTACATCTGAGGATAAACTGAGAATATTAAATGTCTTGAAGAAACAAGATAACATAGTTTCTATGACGGGTGATGGAGTAAATGATGCCCCCGCCGTAAAAGGCGCGCAGGTTGGTGTTGCTATGGGTTTGAAAGGCACAGAAGTCACCCAAGAAGCATCGGATGTAATTTTAATTGACGATAATTACGCCACCATTGTGAACGCGATTGAAGAAGGAAGAGGAATCTTTGAAACAACAAAAAGTTTTTTCCGTTACATGCTTAGTGCTAACTTTGACGAAATCATTATGATTCTTACTGCTTGGATTTTAATGAAATTATTTGTCAATATATATCTTGCCCAACCACTTGAACCTATACAGATATTATGGCTAAATATTGCCACAGATGGGATTCCCGCTATGGTTCTTGGACTTACTCCCACAGATCCCGATGTCATGAAATTCAGACCTCGCAAAGGGTTCAACATGATAAGCGATATAAAAACTGCAATTCTTTTTGCGGCAATTTTTGCAGCAATTACTGATGTACTATTATATGTTCTCGTATGGTCTGTATTAATACCCGCTTGGCAAGATATAGATCCACGCTTAGTAAATGGTGCGGTGATTTGGGGACGAAACTTATCAGGTGAGGAATATCAAATTGCTGTTGCACAATCAATCGTATTTACAAATGTGGTGTTCTTCGAACTTTTCTTTGTATATTCGTGTACTTCAGAATTCAAACCTCTGTGGGAATTTCCCAACAAACATCTGTTCTGGGCAACGGGAATATCGTTTACTCTACATATTTTAATCTTGTTCACCCCATTGGGAATAGCATTTCATACAGTGCCGATGGATTGTTGGTATCACTGGGTAGCGATTTTCATGGGCTCGATTTGGATCCTTCCTGCAGAAGAATTTAGAAAGTATTTAAAACGTAAAAGACAAAGAGAAGATCCACTATGGCAGAAACGATTAACCGATCATCATAGAAAAAATTGATTGATCTCTTTTCAATAATTATTTTTTTATTTTTTTTAATTATTCGATCAGCAACTTAGCAGACTTAATTCATTCCAATCATTGAATCTTAGCAATTACACGATTTTTAACCTCCTATCACGCTCATTTTCTAATAGAAAGCGTTCTTTCACGAAAATGGAG